>DATMAB010000009.1 GCA_035573675.1 Terriglobales bacterium | reverse complement strand
AGATGGTGATGCCGGGGGACAACGTGAACCTGGAAGTGGAGCTGATCACGCCGGTGGCCCTGGAGAAGGGGCTCAGGTTCGCCATCCGCGAGGGCGGACGCACGGTGGGCGCCGGCACCCTGACGGAGATCCTGAAGTAGGGACGCTATGCGAGAGATCGTGACCTTGCAGTGCACGGTGTGCAAAGACCGGAACTATTCGACGACCAAGAACCGGAAGACGACCACGGACCGGCTGGAGTTCAGCAAGTTCTGTCGCAAGTGCCGTAAGCACACGCCGCACAAGGAAGCGAAGTAATTGCGGAATTGCCGAATTGCGGAATTCGGAGAATTGGAAATCCGGCAATCCGGCAATGGAACAATTCGGCAATCGGTTCAGGGGCGTAAGCTCAACGGTTAAACTGCCGGTCTCCAAAACCGGACTTGGGGGTTCGAATCCCTCCGCCCCTGCCAGGCCTTTTGAGGCGGCGGCGCCCGGCGGAAAAAACGTAAGGGCACAGGTGGCAGGACGCAGGAAGCAGGGAAAGACGAGATGGCGAAGTCGGAAGCGGTGCGGCTGATGGAAGAGAACGGGGCCGTCGGGAAGGTCAGGTCGTGGCCGGCGCGGATCAAGAGCTTCTACACCGATGTGCGCACGGAGATGAAGAAGGTCTCCACGCCGTCGCGTAAGGAAGTGCAGGCGACGACCATGGTGGTGATCATCGCGGTGTTCCTGTTCGGGGTGTACTTCTTCATCATCGACAGCATTCTGGGGCGGGCCATCGAGCGGTTGTTCCGGTCGTTCCAATAGGGGAAGGAAGCGGGCCCGGAGGGGCATGAACGAAGAGGACAAGATCGAGCAGGCGGAGAGCGCGGCCGAAGCCGCGGCCCCCAAAGGGACGGCGGAGGCGGAAGCGCCGCCGGCTGCGCCCGAGCGCCCGGCGAACCCGAACATGAAGTGGTACATCGTGCACACCTACAGCGGGTTCGAACGCAAGGTGAAGGAGTCGCTGGAGTCGCGGGTGAAGGCCTTCCACCTGGAGGGAAAAGTCGGCCGGGTGCTGATCCCCACCGAGCCGGTGACGGAAGTGCGCGGCGGAAAGAAGTACACCACCGAGCGCATGTTCTATCCGGGATACGTTCTGGTGGAGATGGACCTGACGGGTTTCCGCAGCGGCGGCGAGGGCGACCAGGTGTGGCACATGGTCAAGGCGACGCCGCGGGTGACCGGTTTCCTGGGCACGGCCACCGAGCCGACCCCGCTTTCCGAAGACGAAGTGAACCAGATCGTCTACCGGGTGGAGACCGGCCGGGAGAAGCCCAAGCTCAAGGTGCGGTTCGAGAAGAACGAGACCGTCAAGATCATCGAAGGACCGTTCGCCAGCTTCACCGGCGTGGTGGACGAGGTGAACGAGGACCGGGAGACGCTGAAGGTGATGGTCACCATCTTCGGGCGGTCGACGCCGGTGGAGTTGGAGTTCGGGCAAGTCGAGAAGAGTGGCTAGTGGTCAGTGGCGAGTGGACTGAGGGGCTAAAGCCCCAGAACGTTGGGAAGTCGTACGGCGCGGCTGAGGCGGCGCCCTTTCAAAGAAGCAGAAAAAAAGGCAAAACATGGCGGCGAAGAAAGTCACAGGAAGCGTGAAGCTGCAGATTCCGGCAGGGAAGGCGACGCCGGCGCCTCCGGTGGGGCCGGCGCTGGGGCAGGCGCAGGTCAACATCATGGAGTTCTGCAAGCAGTTCAACGCGCGCACGAGCGCCAAGGAACTGGACGGGCTGATCATCCCGGTGGTGATCACCGTGTACAACGACCGCTCGTTCACGTTCATCACCAAGACGCCGCCGGCAGCGGTGTTGCTGAAGCGGGCGGCGGGCATCGCCAAGGGTTCGGGCACGCCCAACAAGGAGAAGGTGGGCAAGGTGACCGAGAAACAGGTGGAGGAGATCGCGCGGCAGAAGATGCCGGACCTGAACGCGGCCTCGATCGAGAGCGCCATCAAGTCGATCAAGGGCACGGCGCGGAGCATGGGGATCGAAGTGGTCGCGTGAGTGCGGAAGTGCGGAACTGCGGAATCGCGAAATTGAAGTCGCAAACACTACGGCCCGCCGGAGATGAGGCGGAGCGGTGGGAGACAGGGAAGAGATGAGGAAAGCGGGAAAGAACATCACCAAGGCGAGGGCGGCGGTGGAGAAGCGTCCCTACACACTGGAGGACGCGGTGCCGCTGCTGCAGAGGGTACGCTACGCCAAGTTCGACGAGACGGTGGAAGTGACCATGCGGCTGGGGGTGGATCCCAAGCATGCTGACCAGATGGTGCGGGGCACGGTGGTGCTGCCGCACGGCCTGGGGAAGTCGAAGAAGGTGCTGGTCATCGCCAGCGGCGAGAAGGTGAAGGAGGCCGAGCAGGCGGGGGCCGACTTCGTGGGGGGCGAGGAGATGGTGGAGAAGATCCAGAAAGAGAACTGGATCGACTACGACGCGGTGATCGCCACCCCGGACATGATGAAGGCGGTGGGGCGGCTGGGGAAGATCCTGGGACCGCGGGGCCTGATGCCCAATCCCAAGACGGGCACGGTGAGCTTCGACGTGGCCAAGGCGGTAGCCGAGATCAAGGCCGGCAAGGTTGAGTTCCGCACCGACAAGACGGCGCTGGTGCATGTGCCGGTGGGCAAGATCAGCTTCGCGCCGGAAAAGCTGGTGGAGAACGCGGCCACGGTGATCTCGAGCGTGATCAAGGCCAAGCCGGCGACCGCCAAGGGCAAGTACATCAAGGGCGTGACCCTGTCGTCGACCATGGGTCCGGGGATTGCCATCGACACCAGCGCGGCCGAGGCGGCAGCGAAAGCGTAGTGATCGAGTTTCAAGTTTCGAGTTTCGAGCAAGGACATAGAGAGATGGCGGTTACGAAAGCGCGAAAAGTCGAGCAGGTCGAGAAGCTGAGCGCGGAGCTGGCGCGGGCCAGCCACATGATCGTGGGGACGTTCTCCAAGCTCAAGGTGTCGCAGGATTTCGAGCTGCGCAAGAGCGTGCGCGCGGCCGGGGCGCGCTACCGGGTAGTGAAGAACACGCTGGCGGAGCGGGCGGCGCAGGGAACCCGGGTGGAACCGGTGATGAAGGATCTGACCGGGGTGACTTCGATCGCCTACACCGAGGGCGATCCGGTGGCGCTGGCCAAGGCCCTGGCCAAGTACGCCAAGGACAACCCGGAATACAGCTTCAAGGCGGCGGTGGTCGAAGGCCGCGTGATGTCGGTGGCGGAGATCGAGGCCCTGGCGACCATGCCGTCACGGGAGGAGATCTTCTCCAAGCTCCTGTTCCTGATGAACGCGCCGGCACAGCGGCTGGTGACGGCGATGAACGCCGTGGGCCGGAACCTGGCGGTGGTGGTGAACCAGGGCGTCCAGGAAAAGAAATTTGCGGAATGAATCACTGAATCATCGAGTCATTGAAAATCTTCAACCAAGGCGGAGACAAAAGAAATGGCTGATTTGCAGCAGTTGGAAGAACAGATCGTAGGGCTGTCGCTGCTGGACGCGGCGCAGCTGGTGAAGCGCCTGGAGGAGCGGCTGGGCGTCTCAGCGGCGGCCGCCGCGCCGGTGGTGATGGCGGGCGGCGGAGCGGCGGCGGCGGGCGCGCCGGCGGCGGAGGAGAAGACGGAATTCACCGTCGTCCTCAAGGACGTGGGCGCGAACAAGATCAACGTCATCAAGGCGGTGCGCGAAGTCACCAGCCTGGGCCTGAAGGAGGCCAAGGACCTGGTGGACGGCGCCCCCAAGACGGTGAAGGAAGGCGTCTCCAAGGAAGAGGCGGAGAACATCAAGAAGAAATTTGCCGAGGCCGGCGCCACCGTGGAAGTGAAGTAGGGACTTCGACGGGCAGACCGGGGGCGTCGAGTTGTGGCGGTTGCGGGAACGTTAGTTCCGCGCGCCCACTTTCTTCCGGCCCCTCGGCTGCGCTCGGGCTCGGGAGCGCGAGCGCGCTCGGAACGACAGCATCGGCCGGAGTCGGCGGCACGACTGAAGTCGCGCTCCTCCGAACGAAGGTTTTTCAGCAGAAGGTTGAGACGTACAGGCTTCGAACTGGCGCGGCAAGCAACAATTCAGGCCATGGCAAGTGCCGCCAACGGCGCTCACGGGGAGGTCTTTCTTCGCGGGCGCTGCCGCGCTTTCTGAGGATGGAGGACCGGGCGTAGCGGCGCCGGGTCCTCGAAGCCGCCCTGGGCAAGGCCCGGGGCAGGCAGGGAGCAAGGGATGTCGAACAAGAACAGCAAGGTAGTGCGCGGGCGGCTGGATTTCGCCAAGATCCCGGCCGCTCTCCAGATCCCCAATCTGATCGAAGTGCAGAAGCGCAGCTATGACCGCTTTCTGCAGATGGACCGGCTGCCGGCGGAGCGCGAGGACACGGGCCTGCAGGCGGTGTTCCAGTCGGTGTTCCCCATCACCGACTTCCGCAACGTGTCGCAACTGGATTTTGTGGACTACGCCATCGGGAACTGGGAGTGCAAGTGCGGCCACCTGAAGGGGCTGCACCACCTGCGCACCACGTGCAAGAACTGCGGCTCGACGGTGATCACCGACCCGTTCCACCCCGGGGATGTGCTGTGCGCGAAGTGCGGCACGTACAACGCCAACACGCCCGATTTCTGCGGCAAGTGCGGCGACCCGGTGGGCATGCAGCTCAAGTACGACGTGGTGGAGTGCGAAGAGCGGGGCATGACCTACAGCGCGCCGCTGAAGGTCACCATCCGCCTGACCATCTTCGAGAAGGATCCGGAGACGGGCGAGCGCTCGATCCGCGACATCAAGGAACAGGAAGTGTTCTTCGGCGATGTGCCCCTGATGACCTCGAACGGAACCTTCGTCATCAACGGGACCGAGCGAGTGATCGTGAGCCAGTTGCACCGCTCGCCGGGCGTGTTCTTCGAGACCGCCAACAACCGGACCTACTTTTTGGGAAAGATCATCCCCTACCGCGGGTCGTGGGTGGAGTTCGAATACGACCTGAAGAACGTGCTGTATGTGCGCATCGACCGCAAGCGGAAGTTCCTGGGCACCATCTTCCTGCGGGCGCTGGGGCTGCGCACGGATGAGGACATCCTGCGCACGTTCTACACCGTGGACCGCATCGCGCTGCGCGACAAGAAGCTGTTCTGGCAGGTGGAGCCGACGGGCGAAAAGCCGACGCACCTGGTGGGAGCGCGGCCGGCGCACCGGGTGACGTCGAAGTCGGGCGACGAGATCGTGCATTCGGGGCGCAAGATCAACGCCAGCGCGCTCAAGGAACTGCAGAAGGCGAAGATCGGAGAGGTCGAGGTCGAAGCCACGGAGCTGGAGGGCGCCTGGACGGTGGCCGACGTGGTGGACACCTCGAGCGGCGAAGTCCTGCTGGAAGCCAACTCCGAAATCACCAGCGACAAGCTGCTGAAGCTGATGGACGCCGGGGTGACCGAACTGCAGGTGTTTTTCCCGGAGCGCGACGAGGTGGGGGTGATGATCAGCCACACCCTGCGCAAGGACTCGGTGAAGACGCCGCAGGAAGCGCTGATCGAGATCTACCGCAAGCTGCGGCCGGGCGATCCGCCCACGCTGGATACGGCGACCTCGCTGTTCCACGGCATGTTCTTCGACCCGCGCAAGTACGATTTTTCGCGGGTGGGCCGGCTGAAGTTCAACATCAAGCTGTTCGACAACGCCGAAGCCACGAACCTGGACAACCGGACGCTGGAGCCCGAGGACTTCTACGCCACCATCCGCTACCTGCTGAAGCTGCGGCGGAACCTGGGGACGGTGGACGACATCGACCACCTGGGCAACCGGCGCGTGCGCGCGGTCGGCGAGCTGCTGGAGAACCAGTTCCGCATCGGGCTGGTGCGCATGGAGCGCGCCATCAAGGAAAAGATGAGCGTGTACCAGGAGATGTCGACGGCCATGCCGCACGACCTGGTGAACGCCAAGCCGGTGATGGCGGCCATCCGCGAGTTCTTCGGATCGAGCCAGCTCTCGCAGTTCATGGACCAGACCAACCCGCTGTCAGAGATCACCCACAAGCGGCGGCTCTCGGCGCTGGGTCCGGGCGGGCTTTCGCGCGAGCGCGCCGGGTTCGAAGTGCGCGACGTGCACCCGACGCACTACGGGCGCATCTGCCCCATCGAGACGCCGGAGGGCCCGAACATCGGCCTGATTTCGTCACTGAGCTGCTACGCCCGCATCAACGACTACGGGTTCATCGAGTCGCCCTATCGCAAGGTGAAGAACGGCAAGGTGCTGGACTACGTGACCATCATCAACGCCGGCGACAGCGACTACAAGGTGGGCGAGCACGTGGAGAAGCGCGAAGCCGACCGAACCAACGCCGAGCTGAAGGAGAAACGGCGGCGGCAGGCGGAGTACGAGCCGTATTCCTTCTATCTCTCGGCGTGGGAGGAGGACCGGCACGTCATCGCGCAGGCGAACGTGGAGCTGGATGAGCACGGCCGCCTGACGCAGGAGCTGGTGAACGCGCGCAAGGCGGGGAACTTCGTGCTGGTGCAGCGCGACGAGGTGGACTACGTGGACGTCAGCCCGAAGCAACTGGTATCGGTGGCGGCGTCGCTGGTGCCCTTCCTGGAGCACGATGACGCCAACCGCGCGCTGATGGGCGCCAACATGCAACGGCAGTCGGTGCCGCTGCTGCGGGCGGAAGCGCCGCTGGTGGGCACGGGCATGGAGGGCGTGACGGCGCGCGATTCGGGCGCGGTGGTGCTGGCGCGGCGCGCGGGCATCGTCGATTCGGTGGACTCCGAGCGCATCATCGTGCGCGTGGAGGGCGAGCACCATCCCGGGCAGCTCTCGCGCGAAGTGGGTTCGGACATCTACCAGCTCACCAAGTTCAAGCGCTCCAACCAGAACACCTGCATCAACCAGAAGCCGGTGGTGAAGAAAGGCGAGCGCGTGGAGAAGGGCACGGTCATCGCCGACGGCCCCTGCACCGACCGCGGCGAACTGGCGCTGGGGCGCAATGTCCTGGTGGCCTTCATGCCGTGGCGCGGATACAACTTCGAGGACGCCATCCTGGTGAGCGAGAAGCTGGTCCGCGAGGACTACTACACGTCGGTGCACATCGAGGAGTTCGAGATCGAAGCGCGCGACACCAAGCTGGGACCGGAGGAGATCACGCGCGACATCCCGAACGTGAGCGAATCGGCGCTGCGCGACCTGGATGAGAGCGGCGTGATCCGCATCGGGGCGACGGTGAAGCCGGGCGACATCCTGGTGGGCAAAGTGACGCCCAAGGGCGAGACCCAGCTCACCCCGGAAGAGAAACTGCTGCGCGCCATCTTCGGCGAGAAAGCCGGGGACGTGCGCGACGCATCGCTGACCTGCCCGCCGGGCATCGAGGGCACGGTAGTGGACGTGAAAATCTTCTCCCGCAAAGGGCAGGAGAAGGACGAGCGTGCCAAGGCCATCGAGGCGGCGCAGATCGAGAAGCTGGAGAAGAACCTGGCGGACGAGATCCGCATTCTGACCGACGAGCGGCTGAAGCGGCTGGAAGCGGTGCTGGGCGGCAAGGAAGTCCAGGCGGACCTGCACGACGAGCGCACCAACAAGCGGCTGCTGACGAAAGGCACCATTCTCGATCGCGACACCATCGAGCGCATCGCGACGCGGAACCTGAAGCGTATCAAGTTCGCCGACAAGGATCCGCGGGTGAACGAGCAGATCGATGAGATCGAGGAGATGACGTCGCGGCAGATCGACGTGCTGCGCAAGATCATGCGGGAGCGGGAAGAGAAACTGCGCAAGGGCGATGAGCTGCCGCCGGGCGTCATCAAGCTGGTGAAGGTGTACATCGCCATGAAGCGCAAGCTGAGCGTGGGCGACAAGATGGCCGGCCGCCACGGGAACAAGGGCGTGATCGCGCGCATCCTGCCGGAAGAGGACATGCCGTACCTGGCTGACGGGACGCCGGTGGAGATCGTGCTCAACCCGCTGGGCGTGCCCAGCCGCATGAACGTGGGGCAGATCCTGGAGACGCATCTGGGCTGGGCGGCGCACGAGCTGGGCGGGCGCATCCGCAGGCTGATGGAGGAGAACTCGAAGGCGGAAGCGGTGCGGCGCGAGCTGAAACAGATCTTCAAGGGCAGCGCGTTCCTGGACGCCATTGCGGAGATGGACGACGACGAGCTGGAAGCGCTGGCCGCGAGCATGACGCGGGGCGTGTTCTTCTCCTCGCCGGTGTTCGACGGCGCGCGCGAGACGGAGATCAAGTCGCTGCTGAAGGAGGCGGGGCTGCCGGAATCGGGGAAGGTGGAACTGTACGACGGCATGACCGGCAACAAGTTCGAACAGCCGGTCACGGTGGGCTACATCTACATGCTCAAGCTGTCGCACCTGGTGGACGACAAGATCCACGCGCGCTCCATCGGGCCGTATTCGCTGATCACGCAGCAGCCGCTGGGCGGCAAGGCGCAGTTCGGCGGGCAGCGCTTCGGCGAGATGGAGGTGTGGGCGCTGGAGGCGTACGGGGCGGCCTACATCCTGCAGGAACTGCTGACGGCGAAGTCCGACGACGTGTACGGCCGCACCAAGATCTACGAGGCCATCGTCAAGGGCGAGGCGGCCATCGAGCCGGGCGTGCCGGAGTCGTTCAACGTGCTCATCCGCGAATTACAGTCGCTGTGTCTGGACGTGGAGCTGCTGAAGATGCACAACGGCCGCAAGGCGCCCGCACCGGCTGCCGCAGACTAGAGAGTGACCGCGCCGCCCGGAGCGCTCCCTCCGGGCGGGCCGCAGGACCAGGGAACGGGGAGCCGCAGCGCGGCGGGCGTGATCGCCGCAGGAAGCAGAGGACCACTTGTTCCGCTCGAATCCGTACGACATCGGACACATGACCGCCGACTTCGACGCCATCCGCATCAGCCTGGCCTCGCCGGAGAAGATCCGGAGCTGGTCGCACGGCGAGGTGACCAAGCCGGAGACGATCAATTACCGCACCTTCAAGCCGGAGCGGGACGGGCTGTTCTGCGCCCGCATCTTCGGCCCGGTGACCGACTGGGAATGTTTGTGCGGCAAGTACAAGCGCATGAAGCACCGCGGGGTGATCTGCGACAAGTGCGGCGTGGAGGTGACGCTCTCCAAGGTGCGCCGCGAGCGCCTGGGCCACATCGAGCTGGCCTCGCCCTGCTCACACGTGTGGTTCTTCAAGGGACTTCCCAGCCGCATCGGGCACCTGCTGGATATCTCCCTGCGCGATTTGGAGTCGGTGCTGTACTTCGAGGCTTACGTGGTGGTGGAGGCGGGTGACGCCCCGGTGAAGGAAAAGGAAGTGCTGCGCGAGGAGCAGCGCTACCGCGAACTGGACCAGCAGTACCGTCCCACGGGCTTCAAGGCCATGATGGGCGCCGAGGCGATCAAAGAGCTGCTCAAGCGGGTGGACGTGGAGGAGCTTTCCACCGAACTGCGCGACAAGATGAAGCACGAGTCGTCGCTGCAGAAGCGCCTGAAGCACGCCAAGCGTCTGAAAGTGGTGGAGGCCTTCCGCAAGAGCGGCAACCGGCCGCAGTGGATGATCCTGGATGTGATCCCGGTGATCCCGCCGGAGCTGCGCCCGCTGGTGCCCCTGGACGGCGGGCGGTTCGCCACCAGCGACCTGAACGACCTCTACCGGCGCGTCATCAACCGCAACAACCGGCTGAAGAAGCTGATGGACCTGCACGCGCCGGAAGTGATCGTGCGCAACGAGAAGCGCATGCTGCAGGAGGCGGTGGACGCGCTGTTCGATAACGGCCGCCGCGGCCGCGTGTTGCGCGGCGCCAACAACCGCCCGCTCAAGTCGCTTTCGGACACACTCAAGGGCAAGCAGGGCCGCTTCCGCCAGAACCTGCTGGGCAAGCGCGTGGATTACAGCGGCCGTTCTGTGATTGTGGTGGGGCCGGAGCTGAAGCTGCACCAGTGCGGCCTGCCCAAGAAAATGGCGCTGGAGCTGTTCAAGCCCTTCATCTACCACCGGCTGGAACAGACCGGCCATTGCACCACCATCAAGCAAGCGAAGGAACTGGTGGAGATGCAGGAGTCAGTGGTCTGGGACATCCTGGAGGAGGTCATCAAGGACCACCCGGTGCTGCTCAACCGCGCGCCCACGCTGCACCGCCTGGGCATCCAGGCGTTCGAGCCCGTGTTGGTGGAGGGCAAGGCGATCAAGATCCACCCGCTGGTGTGCACCGCGTTCAACGCCGATTTCGACGGCGACCAGATGGCGGTGCACATCCCGCTCTCGCCGGAGGCGCAGGTGGAGGCGAGTGTGCTCATGCTCTCCTCGCACAACATCCTGTCGCCGGCGTCGGGCCAGCCCATCACTGTGCCGACGCAGGACATGGTGCTCGGCCTCTACTACCTGACCAAGGCCAAGCCGGGGGCCAAGGGCGAAGGCCGGGCGTTTGCGAATATCGACGAGGTGCTGCTGGCTCTGGAGGCGGGCGAGGTGGAAACCCTCACGCCCATCCGGCTGCGCTACACCGGGCCGGTGCTCGACCTGACCACCGCCTACGACGACCAGGACGTGCTGCACACCGAGCCGGTGCAATACGAGCGGCAGTACATCAAGACCACGGTCGGCCGGGCCATCCTGAACGACCATCTGCCCAGGGAAGCGAACGGCACGCCGAGGATGCCCTTCATCAACGGCCTGTTGAAGAAGAAGGGCATCGGGCAACTGGTGAACTACTGCTACCTGCGCTTCGGTTTGGAGACCACGGTGAAGATGCTGGATGAGATCAAGGAGCTCGGGTTCCTGTACGCCACCCGGGCCGGCCTTTCCATCGGCATCGACGACATGGTGATTCCGGAGCACAAGGCGAAGCTGGTGAGCGAGGCGCAGAAGCAGGTGATCGGCGTCCAGCAGCAGTACCTGGACGGCGCCATCACCAACGGCGAGCGCTACAACAAGGTCATCGAGATCTGGTCGGCGATCACGGAGAAAGTGGCCGACGAGATGTTCTCGGTGATGCAGGACCAGGACCGCTCCGGCCAGATCAACCCGATTTACATCATGGCGGATTCCGGGGCCCGGGGTTCGAAGCAGCAGATCCGGCAGCTCTCCGGCATGCGCGGGCTGATGGCCAAGCCTTCGGGCGAGATCATCGAGACGCCCATCACGGCGAACTTCCGCGAAGGACTGACCGTGCTGCAGTACTTCATCTCGACGCACGGCGCGCGCAAAGGCCTGGCGGACACGGCGCTGAAAACGGCCGACTCCGGCTACCTGACGCGGCGCCTGGTGGACGTGGCCCAGGACGTGATCGTCAGCGAAGTGGATTGCGGCACGCTGGACGGCATCTACGTGGGCTCGATCGTCGAGTCCGGCGAAATCATCGAGCCCCTGCGCGACCGCATCGTAGGCCGGGTCTCGCTGGAGAAGATCAAGGACTACGAAGGCAACGTCATCGTGGACGTGAACCAGGAGATCACCGAGGAGCTGGCCGGCAACATTCAGGCCGCGGGCATCGAGAAGGTGAAGATCCGCTCGGTGCTGACCTGCGAGTCCAAGCGGGGCGTGTGCGTGATGTGCTACGGGCGCAATCTGGCGGGCGGCCGCCTGGTGGAGCTGGGCGAGGCCGTGGGCGTGATTGCGGCGCAGTCCATCGGCGAGCCCGGCACGCAGCTCACCATGCGCACCTTCCACATCGGCGGCACGGCGTCGCGGGTATCGGAGCAGTCGCGCCTGGAGGCCAAGAACAACGGCATCGTGCGCTTCCAGAACCTGCAGGCCGTGCGCTCCAAGGACGGCACCCTGGTGGTGATGAACCGCACCGGCTCCATCACCATCGTGGACGAGAAGGGCCGCGAGAAGGAGCGCTACTCGGTGGTGTACGGCGCCAAGGTCAAGGTGGAGGACAACCAGGAGGTCACGCTCGGCCAGGTGCTGGTGGAGTGGGATCCCTACACCTTCTCCATCCTGACGGAGATCGGCGGCGCCGTCCAATACAAGGACCTGGAAGAGGGCCTCACCCTGCACGAGGAAGTCGACGAAGTCACCGGCCTCTCGCGCCACGTGGTGACCGACACCCAGGATGAGAAGCGCCAGCCGGCGGTGATCATCAAGGGCAAGACGGCCAAGCGCTACCTGATGCCGTCGCGCGCCCACCTGATGGTGGCCGAAGGCGACACGGTGTATCCGGGCGACGTGCTGGCCAAGATCCCGCGCGAAACCACCAAGACCAAGGACATCACCGGCGGTCTGCCGCGGGTGGTGGAACTGTTCGAGGCCCGCAAGCCGCGCGAGACGGCGGTGATCAGCGAGATCGACGGCGTGGTGAAGTTCGGCGAGATCAGCAAAGGCACGCGCAAGGTGTACGTGATCAACGAGAACGGAACCCAGAAGGAGTACTCGCTCCCGCGCGGCGTGCACGTGAACGTGCAGGAGGGCGAGCGCGTACGGGCCGGCGAGCCGCTGATGGACGGCCCGCTCAACCCGCATGACATCCTGGCGGTGCTGGGCGAGAAGGAGCTGCAGGCCTACCTGGTGAACGAGATTCAGGAGGTCTACCGGCTGCAGGGCGTCACCATCAGCGACAAGCACATCGAAGTGATCGTGCGTCAGATGATGCGCTGGGTGAAGGTGGAGGACGTGGGCGACACCCAGTTCCTGCTGGACCAGCAGGTGGACAAGTTCCGCTTCCGCGAGGAGAACGAGCGGGTGATCGCTTCCGGCGGCCGCCCGGCGACGGGACGTCCGTTGCTGCTGGGCATCACCAAGGCGTCGCTCTCGACCGAGTCCTTCATCTCGGCCGCCTCCTTCCAGGAGACCACGCGGGTACTCACCGAAGCCTCCATTCAGGGCGCGGTGGACCACCTGCGGGGCCTGAAGGAGAACGTGATTGTGGGACGCTTGATTCCCGCGGGCACCGGGATGGAGTATTATCGCAACGTCCGCCTGTCGCCCGAACTGGAAGAGGCGGCGGCCAAGGTGCAGGAGGAAGTCTCGGCCGCGTATGAAGAGGCGGAACGCGCCCTCGAGTTGTTGCGCCAGGAGGGCGATGGTGAAGGGGAAGAGCTAGCGGCAGAGTAAGCCGAAAGTTGCAGTCGCCTTGCAAGCAGGCGGCATGCCGGGACCCGGGGCCAAACTTCGCAGGATACGGCAGCGCCTCGGCCTCACCATGCGTGAGGTCGAGGCCGCCAGCCGTTTGGTGGCAAAGCGGCGCAAGTCGACACGCTACCTGGTGCTGGCCAGCCGGCTGTCCGACATCGAGAATTACAACTCCGTCCCCACTATCTACCGTCTCTATTCCCTGGCCGTCATCTACAGCCAGAGTTTGCCCCGCCTGCTCTCCTGGTACGGAGTGGCCCCGGCACAGGTGGCCGCCGACCGTCGGTGGGTCGCGAGCAAGCGATAACGACCGGGCTTTCTCGTTCGATTCCGCTCAGCCCGTTTTGCGTCCCGGCCCGCGGCCCGAAGCGGCGCAGGATTGCGCCTTCCGGGCGCGGCCAAGTAAGCTAACGGCCACCGCCGGCGCGGCCCGGGACGCCGGATCCGCCGAAGGGCATATGCTGAAATTCCTGGACGAGATGCGGCGGGCCTTCTGGCGCGCCTTCGAGGACAACTGTTTCGCCATCGCCAAGGCCTCGGCCTACTCCTCGATCCTGGCGCTGTTTCCGGCCCTGCTGCTGGTGGCCTCGGTGCTGGCCGCCTCCCGCAAGACCGAGGCTTTCCTGCGCGAGATCGCCTTCGCCGTGGGCCGGGTGCTGCCGCCAGGCGCCGCGGCCACCGCACGCCACCTGGTGGAGACGGCTGCGCCGCAGCCCATGCTGCCCCTGATCACGGGCAGCGTCTTCACGCTGCTGGCCGCTACCGGCATCATGATCTCCTGGATGGAAGGCTTCCGCAACGCCTACCGGCTGCCCAAGATCTGGGGATTCTGGAAGGAACGGGCCATCGCCCTGCTGCTGGTGGTGCTGGCGCTCATCCCCCTGAGCCTGGCCACCATGCTGGTGGGCTTCGGGGCACAGATCGAGACCTGGATGGTGCTGCACAGCACCAAGCAGTTGGGCGCGGTCATTTTTCTGTTGTTCACGGGCCTGCGCTGGCTGATCGCGATCCTCACCTCCATCGCCGTGATCGCGCTCATCTACCACCACGGGGTGCCGCGTACCCAGCCCTGGCACCGGGTGCTGCCGGGGGCGGTGGTGGCCACGTTCCTCTGGCTGCTTACTACGGCGCTGTTCGCCTGGTACGTAAAGACCTTCGCCGTCTATAGCGTAGTGTACGGCTCGCTGGGTGCGGCCATCGCGCTGCTGGTGTGGATGTACCTGGTGTCCATCGTCATCCTGGTGGGCGCGGAGTTCAACGCCCGACGCTATCCGCGGACCATCGGCGACCGGCGGCACGCGCCGCGGCCGCAACCGGCCAGAGAAGAGGCCGCCGCGCTGCAGCAAACACGCTCATGAGAAAAGCCAAGATCGTGTGCACCGTGGGTCCGGCGAGCGCGTCGGAAACCGTGCTGCGCGAGCTGGTGCGCGCCGGCATGGATGTGGCGCGGCTGAACTTCTCGCACGGCTCGCATGAAGAGCACGCCGCGCGCATCCGCCTGCTGCGCGCCGTGGCGGAAAAAGAAAATCGGACGCTGTGCATCCTCCAGGACCTGCAGGGGCCGAAGATCCGCACCGGGCGCCTGAAGAACCACAGGCCGGTGGTGCTGCGCGACGGAGTGCGCCTCACCCTCACCCCGCGCGACCTGGCCGGGACAGCGAAGCTCATCCCCACCACGTTCCCCACGCTGGCGCGCGAAGTGCGCCCGGGAGCGCGCATCCTGCTGGCCGACGGCCTGATCGAGCTGCGCGTGGTCGCCGTGCACGGCGCCGACGTGGAGTGCGAGGTGGTGAACGGCGGCCTGCTGGGCGAGCATAAGGGCATCAACCTGCCGGGGACGCCGCTGCGTGTGCCCTCACTCACGAACAAGGACCTGGACGACCTGGCCTTCGGCCTGCGCCACGGCGTGGACATGGTAGCGGTGTCGTTCGTGCGTTCCGCGCGCGACGTCAACGAAGCCAAGCGGCGCATCGCCGAGCGCGGCTCCGACGTCCCGGTGATCGCCAAGCTGGAAAAGCCGCAGGCCATCCGCCACCTGGAGGAGATCCTGGAGGCGGCCGACGGCGTCATGGTGGCGCGCGGCGATCTGGGCGTGGAGATGCCGGCCGAGCAGGTGCCGGTGATCCAGAAGCACATCATCAAGCGGGCGGCCGCGTGGCGCAAGCCGGTGATCACGGCCACGCAGATGCTCGAGTCCATGATCGAGCACCCGCGGCCCACGCGCGCCGAAGCCAGCGACGTGGCCAACGCCATCTTCGACGGCACCGATGCCGTGATGCTCTCCGCCGAGACCGCTTCCGGCAAGTACCCGCGCGAAGCGGTGCTGATGATGGCCCGGATCATCCATGAGGCCGAAAGCCACATGGGGGAAACCGGGTTGCGGCGCCGGCGCGAGGAAACCGGCCTCTCCATCGCGGAGACCATCTGCGAATCCGTGGCCCACGCCGCGCACAACATGGAGATGCGCGCCATCGCCGTGTTCACCGAGACCGGCAACACCGCGCGCCTGATTTCCAAGTACCGGCCCAAGCCGCGCATCTTTGCCTTTACCGCCAGCCCCGAGGTGCGCAACCGGCTGAACCTGCTGTGGGGCGTGCGGCCCATGTACTCGGAGAAAGCGCCCACTTCGGACGACATGGTACGTGTGGCCGAACAGGCGCTGGTGGCCGCGGGCGTGGCCCGAAAAGGCGACGTCGTGGGCGTGGTGGCCGGGACGACGATGGCCTCGGGCTCCACGAACTTCATGCGGTTACATGTGGTGGGGAGTTTGCCGGGAATGGCGACGCCAACGGCCAAGCGGAAACGCAAGCGGCGCCGCTAATCAGGAAGGTCGATGAGCGGTGGGAGGGAGTTGATCGAATTGCGTCAGTGCACCCAGGGTCCGCGGTGCTCGCCGTTGCCCTTGCCCGGGGGCGGAGCTTCGGAATCTTCTTCGCGCGCCTGCCGGCGCTCGTAGTCACGCATGTACACCTCGAACTGGCGGGCGGCGCGGCGCCGCTTCCAGCGATGCCACGCGTTGCGCAAACCGTACCAACCTTCACTGAGCCCGCCGCCCACGCGGCCGCAGGAACGCAAGCTCGGGTGGTCCTGCCCGAGCATCCATGGGTGTCCTTGACTTCAGGGTTGCCGGGGGGGGGTATGATTGTGGAGCATTTGGGGCCCGCCTTGGCAGCTGCGTCGCTGCCTATCTCAGACAACTTCAACCGCCAGGAGGAAAAAGATGCGACACCCGTATCTTTCTAACCGGTTCACAATCCTTTGGGGCATTGCGATTTCTCTAGTGCTCCTGGCCACCAAGCCAGCCGAAGCAGGGTGTCTTGGCAGAATTTGTGTGGACACCGGCACGGCAGCCTGCGCCGACGGTTCCTGCGAGAAATACCGGTGCTTCTCTGATGCCGCGAAGGTACGCTGCACAGCGTATTCCACGAGTTGCACGTGCACGAACGGTGAGCAGCACACGATTAGCCAGTGCTCAGAATCAGGGTGCGGGGGTGCCTCGGCAAACTGCAAGCGAGGCCGATCTGTTGCGGCAGCGATCGGAAAGACAAAGCGATTCACGGTACGATCGAAGGCTGCGGACCCTTTGCTTCTCCGCGATCCAGTCGACACTTCCAGCAGGCAGTGGGCGCCCACCCAACCTCGTGCGTCTTCGAGTGTGGCTGGCGGCTTCGACTGAGCTTCCCTGCTAGCTACGGTGGATGTTGTTGATTTCCGGTCGGCTGTTAAGGCAGCCGACCGCCCTTCATGGAGGACAAGTCATGTCGCGCTTAATTTTTGGTATCGCTTTGATTCTTGTCTCCACGGGGCTCGCGGAAGAGCCCATTAAACTGGAGGCTACCAAGACTACGGAAGTATCCGGTGGTTTCATTCCTCCGTTTGGAATTATTGGCACTCCCAAGTGTGATGGTAAGGGCGATATTTATATCTTGGCGCAACCCGCGCGACGCAAGCCTCCACACAATGTGATTATGAGGATTGCCGCCGATGGAACTGCTGCAAAGAGCTTAGAGCCAGAGACTAGTGGTGAACTTCGAGGTGGCTTTGTCCGTGACTTCACGGTTTCATTAACCGGCGAGGTATTCGCGCTTGTCGAGCTTGGCAAGAGCGGAAGACCTGAAGTCTACGTTGCGCAGTTTAGCAAGGAGGGAAACTACTCAGGCAAGACAAGGCTTGAAGTGGATGAGCGGCTGATTCCGGCACAAATCGCAGCACTTCCAGAAGGGGGATTCCTCATATCAGGGACGCTGGAACCTGAGAATGACCAAGCCGAAGGCCCATACGAGCCATTCACGGGATTGTTTGATGACGACGGCAGCCTTATCTCCAGGCTAGACTTGGCTGGCGAGCGGACGGAAAGGACAGAAGAGTCGCCACTCAAACTTGCGATTGAGACTGGTTCTGTAGCTGCCGGAGAAGACGGGAACCTATACTTAATGCGTCGCCTTTCCAACCCAGTGATTCATGTAGTTGCGGGAAGTGGCACGACTGTTCGCAAGTTCCAGGTCGCACATCCGTCCGGGAATTTCGAGCCTATCCTCATGATGTCGAGGGCTGGTAGGTTACTGGTTTCTTTTCAAAGCGTTGACAAAAAGGCACGCCAGCCGTTGCAGATCTTTCGCATTGTTGATCCTCAAAGTGGCATGTCAATCAGGGAGTACTTGAGGACACATGAGCTGCAAGGGGCTTTGGTTTGCTATACGGGCGAATCGGTAACCTTTCTCACCCGCACAAAAGGCAAGCTCGTGCTCTTGAGCGCGGAAGTTCGCTGACCCCGGCCATCAGTGCACCCAGGGTCCGCGGTGCTCGCCGTTGCCCTTGCCCGGGGGCGGAGCTTCGGAATCTTCTTCGCGCGCCTGCCGGCGCTCGTAGTCACGCATGT
>DATMAB010000008.1 GCA_035573675.1 Terriglobales bacterium | reverse complement strand
CGTGGGTCTTGCCGCGGCTGGCGCAGCCGCCGGCGGAGCTGTGGCCGCCGCGGGCGGCGTAGCTGGCTTGGCTGCCGGAACTGCCGGTGCTGCCGGAGCCGCCGCTGCCGGAGGCGCGGCTGCCGCCACCTTCGGTTTCGTCGGGGCGGCTGGCGCCGCAGGCGCCGCAGCCACCGGAGGCGCAGCCGCCGGCTTGGCGGGAGGCGCAGCTTGTCCGGAGATGGCCTTCAGCACATCCCCCGGTTTGGAGATTCGGGAAAGGTCGAACTTGGGCTTGATTTCCGGTTCTGCTGGGGCGGCACGCGCTGCCGTTTTCGCGCGTGGCGCGGCCGCTTCCGCCTGGGCGCGGATGGCTTGCCGCACTTTTTCGGCCACGTCGGGATCCACCGAGCTCGAGTGCGTCTTCTTTTCTGTGACGCCGAAGCCCGGGAGCAGGTCCAGGATGGCCTTGCTCTTGACTTCCAGTTCCCTGGCCAGATCGTTGATTCGTACTTTATCCATCCGCCCTGTATTTCTCCGAATTTCCGCTAAGTCTTCATCCGAACCCCCTGGTCTTGGTTCCGCATTGGGTTGGACAGCTTACACGGTGCTTCGGTGCTCTATGTTCGGCCGCGCTCCGCGCGGACTGTTCCTGTTTCCGCGACTCGCGCGACCTTCTTATGACTTCTGTTCTTCGTGCGATTCCGGCGCTTCTTCCGCTGCCGCTTCTTCCACCGGAGCTTCCTCGGCTGGTGCCTCTTCCGGGAGAGCTCCCGCCCAAGCTTCCTCGACCACGGCCTCTTCGGCAACCGCTTCCGCCGCCGCTTCCTCGGCCCCACGCTCTTCGGCTTGCGCCTCCGCGCCTTCCGGCGCGGCCTCGGTTGATACCTCTTCCGGCGCAGCCTCAACCTCTGCTTCTGCTGCCTCGGCGGGAACGGCCTCAGCGCCTTCCGCCGCGCCCCCGGCGCCCGCTTCCGGCGCCACCCCCAGGCTCTGGAAGTAATTATTGACTGCGATGCTGATTTTTTCCACCGTCTTCGGCCCGATGCCGGGAATGGCCTCGAGCTGCTCCGGCGTCATGTCCGCCAGGCCCTCGACCGTGGTGATTCCGGCGCCTTTCAGCTTCTCCACCAGCCCTTCGCTCAGTTCGGGCACCTGCTCCAACGGCGTCGTCGGAGGCGCCACCAGCGCCTGCATCTGCTGTTCCACTTCCTGGCGCTTCTCTTCCTCGCTCTTGATGTCAATCTTCCAGCCCAGCAGCTTGGCGGCCAGGCGGACGTTCTGCCCCTTCTTGCCGATGGCCAGCGACAACTGCGAGTCATCCACGATCACTTCCAGGTGCTTCTCCGCCGCATCCACGACCGAGACGCGCCCCACCTTCGCCGGCTGCAGCGCTTTTTCCGCGAACACCACCGGGTCCTCGTGGTACTCGATGATGTCGATCTTCTCCCCGCGCAGCTCGCGGATGATCGACTGCACCCGCATGCCCTTCATGCCCACGCACGCGCCCACCGGGTCCACGTCCTTGTCCTTCGACATGACGGCGATCTTGGTGCGCTCACCGGCTTCGCGCGCGATGGCCCGGATCTGCACCGTGCCGTCGTAGATCTCCGGCACTTCGGTCTGGAACAGGTGCTGCACCAGCTCCGGCGCCGCCCGCGACACGATCACCTGCGGCCCCCGCGTCGCCCGCTCCAGCCGCGCGATCACCACCTTCACCCGCTCGCCCACCGCGAACGACTCCAGCCGCGACTGCTCTCGCCGCGGCATGCGCGCTTCGGTGCCCAGGTCAAAGATCACGTCCGGACCTTCCATGCGCTTCACCGTCGCGGTCACGATCTCCCCGATGCGGTTCACGTATTCGTTGTAGATGGTGTCCCGCTCCGCTTCCCGGACCTTCTGGAAGATGATCTGCTTGGCGATCTGCGCCGAGATCCGCCCCAGCCCTTCGGTGGACTTCAGGAACTTCACCTCGCCGCCCACTTCGGCGTTGGGATCGACTTCCCGCGCTTCCTCCAGCGTGCACTGCGTGTGCGGATCCTCGATCTCGTCCTCGTCCACCACCACCTGCTTCACGGCATAGACCGCGATGACGCCCGTCTCTTTGTCCAGTTCGGCGCGCAGGTCTTCCGGCGTCTTGATGCTCTTGCGCGTGGCCGCCACAATGGCGTCTTCCACCGCCGACACCACGATCTGCGGGTCGATGCCCTTCTCCCGGCTCAGCGCGTCGATCTGTTGGTACAGCAAACTCGGCATAACTTCAGGTTTCTCGTTTCAGGTTTCGCGTTTCACGTCTCATGTACGCCATTCCAGCGCGCGAAACGTGAAACCTGAAACGCGAAACGGCCTTTCAGATTTCCGGCACCACCCTCGCCCTCTCCACGTTGACCAGCTCGATCTCCAGCGTCCGCTCCACGGCTCCGTGACGCCGGCGTTCCCTTCGGCCAGGCTCGACCTTCAGCGTCAGCCGGCCGTTGCTAAATCGTTCGAGTCTTCCTTCGAAGTGCCGGTTGCCTTCGAGCGGCTCCTTGGTCATCACATGCACCCGGCTGCCGGTGAAGCGCTCGTAATCGAGCGGCCGCACCAGCTTCCTGTCCAGCCCCGGCGACGACACCTCTAGGGTGTAGCTGCCGCCCGGCACCGCGTCCTCCACATCGAGGATGGCGCTCACCTCCCGGCTGACGGCGGCGCAGTCCTCATGCGTCACCCCGGCCGGAGGGCTCTCGGGCGTCGGCCCCGGCCGGTCGATCACGATGCGCAGCGTCCGGAACTTCCCGCCGCCGCGCATCTCCACGTCCACCAGCTCCAGACCCGCGGAGCCCGTCACCCGCTCGGCGATCGTCCGTATGTGCTCTAAACCCGACATCATGGCCGCTCTAGCTGACAGCAGAGAGCGGATAGCGGAAAGCGCCTTTCCCGCAATAAAAAATGGGCTCGCGCCCACTGGTGTGCTCCCGCCACATCAGTCAACTCGTTTTTTATTCTACGCCCGCAAGTGAGAAAAAACAAATGGGCGCTGAACCGGCACCTTGTGCGGTGATTGGTTACAAACGCGACCGGTCGCACCGCTGTGGCGCGGGGGTGTCATGGGAAAAATCAACTGGGAACGGGTGGTTCTGTGCGGCCTCCTGACCGGCGGGGTCTGTATGGCTCTCACGGCGCCTGTCTTTCTCCTGGCTCTCACCGAGAGCGAGTACACCCGGGCGCTGGCGCGACAAGGGCGGGAAATTCACGGCCGTTACGCTAAGGACTGTCCCAGACCCGCGCGGCGCAGCGTCCCTTCCTCTGGTCCTCTGCCCGCGCAGCAGTCCACCAGCTTGCCGTCGATGGCGACCGCAGGAACGGACCGCACACCCAACGACCGCGCCCGAGCCGCCACGGCCTTATCCCTCATGTCCAGCACGCTGACCTCGCACGATGGACACGCCACGCGGTTCACCAGTTGGATGGTTTCCTCGCACACCGCGCAACCTGCGCTGAAAATCTCGATCTTCCTTTTTGCCGCCATGATTTCTCCTTTTTCAATCCTCATTCCTGTTGTGGGACCGCGCACGCCGGGCACGCCCGCCGCTGCGGCCACGCATTCCACACTGACGCCATCAGCAGCAGCGCCGCGCCGCTCCACAGCACCGGCTTCGACTCCAGCGTGAACTTGCCCGTCAGGATCGACAGCGATGCCAGTACCCCGAGCACGAGCGGTCCATATCCGCGCCTCAGACTTGCCCTCCAGGCCAGTGCTCCCAACGCCAGCAGCAGGAATCCTGCGGTCACACCCAGCAGGTAGCGGTCCTCGAGAAGGAAACCCATCCCCAAAGAACTCACCAGCGCCGCATAGGCCGGCCAGCATGCCGGGCACGCCAGCTTGGGCAGCAGCGCCACACCTGCGCCCGGCAATACGGCCGCGGCACTGCCCCAGCCCCTGCCGCCCAGCGGTCCCGCAGACTCGCGCAACTTCTTCGCTATCTGTTCCGCCGAGGGCGTTCGCCGTGTTCCGGAAGCTTCGGCATACAGGCGACAACAACCCTCGCCCGCAATCTCATCCATCGGGATGATGTCCTCGCCATCCACCAGCACGGTGGGAGAGCCGAACCGTCGCGCGTAGCTCGGGCTCTCCGCCGCCGATCGTTCCCACTCTTCCCAGCGCGCCGGCATTCCCGCCCGCTCGAACGCTCGCAGCAGCTCGACGCGTGCCTCGCTGACATTCGGACAATCGAGGTCGTAGATCAGTTCCACTCGCGGCATCACTTCCTCTTTTTCTCCACCGCCTCCAGCGCGTCCAGCAGCGGACATTGGCTGGTCGGACCGCGGCCCGTGCATTCGGAGGCCAGCTTCTTCAGCGCGACCTTCATGTGCCGCAGCTCCCGCAGCTTCCCCTCGATGTCCGCCAGCTTGGCCTCCGCCTGCCGCTTCACGTCCGCGCAACTGCGTCGCGGATCCACTCGCAAGCGCAGCAACTCGCCCACCTCGCGCAACGAGAACCCGAGTTCCTTGGCCCGCCGGATGAACCGGATTCTCCGCGCCGCCTCCGGCGCATACTCGCGATATCCCGAAGGCCGCCGTGCCGGCCGCGGCATCAGCCCCTTCCGTTCGTAGAAACGCACCGTCTCCAGGTTCACTCCCGCCTCGCGCGCCAGTTGCCCGATGGTCATGACTCCCTCACTTCACCGCGATTCTCCACCCCGTACCATACTACGGAGTCAAGGGGGAAACCCCGGAACACTTTTGGCGGAAGAGCGGGCTGCCCCACTCTCGTCGCTCGCGGCTTTGGAGCGACAGGGTGGGATAATCTCAAGAAGGCCTGCTCATGCAGCACCGCGACGCCAACTACCACCCCGGCATCTCCATGCACCACATCAAGGTCGGTGGCTGCGTCGCCGGCGCCATCTTCGCACTTGGGACTGTCCTCATGGTGCTGGTGGGAATCCCCGTCGCCAGGTGGTTCCTGCTCGGCTCCGTGCTAGGCGGAATCGCAGTCTTCTTCCTCCTCCGCCGCGTCCACCGCCCAAACTGAACGAGGTTGCTACCCTTGTCGCTCTCATCCTTGGAAGCAATCGGGTGGGAAGCACAATCCCTGCGCCCTAACTTCTGCAGCCCCCTCTCCAATCTGCCCATGCACCCAGTCGCGAAGCGACGGCAACTCGATAGCCCAGCACGTTATCTCGATCTCCGTGTGTGACTCCCGAACTGGCTACGTCAAGACACGCCGAGCGGTGCGCACCTGTCACCTGCGCGGCGTGCACCCAGTCGCGAAGCGACGGCAACTCGATAGCCCAGCACGTGAGTGCTGGGAAACGCAGCCGGGGAAACGCCGAGTGCCGTAGGCACGGCACAACAGAGCATTGACACCACCCTCACCCCTTCGCTAGATTCCTAATCCTTCCCACGGGCCCCGCAGTTTAAGAGATTGCGACCAACTCTCGGCTCCGCCGAGGAGGAAATATGCCTTATCCATACATCCCCTCTCAGTCCATCGGCCTTCGAACGGCTGGCTACGATGAAGCTTGGCTACAGAAACTCGTTCTATCGAATCCCGCCATCCTGGGCTTGGGCGACTTGAAGAATGCAGGCAGAGAAGTGCGTCAAAGCTCGGGAGGAAGGCTTGATTTTCTGCTCATGGACCCAGAGCTTGAACGAATGTATGAGGTCGAGCTGTTGTTGGGATCAACCGACGAAAGCCACATCATCCGGACGGTGGAGTATTGGGACATCGAGAGCCGCCGTTGGCCTTCCTGGGAACATCGGGCGGTAATCGTAGCAGAAGAAATCACCAACCGATTCTTCAATGTAATCTGGTTACTGAATAGGTCCATCCCAATCATTGCCATCAAGCTCAATGCGCTGATAATCGATGGCAAGATGACTCTCTGCTTTACCAAGGTACTCGACATCTTTGAAACACCCGAGGGCAGGGATCCAGTTCAACCTCAGGCAGCAACTCGGCAGGAATGGGTCGACTACTCCGCACCCGAGTCAATCGCGGTCTTCGACAAGTGTATTGAACTTATGAGTCAGAACGGCAGGGCACCTCGGGTTACTTATAATGCAGGTCACATCGCTGTCGGCGGCCTGAAGAAGAACTGTGCCTGGTTCTACCCTCGCCGTAAGAAGGTCCATTGCAAGGTGGAATTTCTCGTTCCGGAGGACAAGGCAGCTGCCCTCCTGCAAGAACTGAACGACGTCGGCATTGATGCATCCCAACCTTCTCCAAATGTCATCAAGGTGATGTTGTCTTCTCGCGAACTTGAGGCCAACAAGCCCCTGGTGCAAGAAGTTCTAGCACTCGCTGCAGCTGAAGGCGGTGGATTATAGGTCTTGTGCAGACGGACGCTCGCGCTCTTAATTGCTTTTCGGTGCTCCGTTCAGCCGCCCTTCACACGTTACACTCAACACCGAGAGTCATGACACTCAACAAGGTTACAGTGGCGCTCAATGGCCTCATGACCACCGTAGCTAAGGTGATCCGGAACGACTGGAGCCCGGGCGAACTTGCTGGGGAACTTCAATATAGGAATGCTCTTCTGAGCTTTCTAAGAGACGTTGCACCCCAAGCTCACATCGAGCCTGAATACCGCCATATGGGGACAACTTGCGACCTCCACCTGGCATGGCCCGGAATCGTGAATAGGGGTGAGGTTTTCATCGAACTGAAACATAACCTTCGGCAGAAGTCCGAATATGATCGTCTTATTGGACAGATTGAGCAACTGAACCCGCGAAGCAACCAGATTATCGTTGTCTTTTGTGGCGCGGCTACCAGCGATACTCTCGTCAGTCGGTTCCAAGAACGATACCGAGATGTTATCGACTTAGATTTCTTCCCGGGTTTCGGCCCAAACGGTGCACTCACCATCGTGGTCAAGTGCCCCGTCAAGCCTCAGAATTAGGCCATCCGACTACCCTCTAATTGACTTGGACCCAGACTCAAATTGGAAAGGAGTCCCAGTGAAGAAGAACGTCATCCGGCTCGACGAACCGTTCGTTTCACCGGGAGTATTTTGGGTGCCTCAATCAACCGAGACGTTTCCTGCAACTCTCTCCTACACACCTGAGAGCGGCGTGGAATTGCAGGGTGTGACAGGCAGAATTGATCGCTTCTCCTTCCGTGCCCGGGAAATTCCACTGCTGGTCGGCATACTCGCGGACGCAACGCCATGTAGTCTGTCGCGTGTCGAGATGATTAGCGATTCCCAGGCGTGCCAGGCTGGCATTGTGCCAGTTTCAACATCGACCTTCCATGTGGAACTAGCAGTTATCGGTGAAGCAGCGAGTCTTGAAGGACCTTCCACCTTCCACGAAATGCATCTTGGATATACGGCGCTACGGAACATTTGCCCAGTACCTCACATTTCCTCTGAACATGTCGGCGATGATGTAACACTTCGATTTCCCGCGTATCGGGAACCGATTCTCAGCGTAGATGTTGGCACGGTCATGATTCGTTTCCTATTACACCGAATTCTCTCCATAGGCGCTGCCGCACACGGCTCATACGAGTCTGAACTATGCGTTGTTTCGAGCAACCCTCGTCACTTTGACGACTACGAGCCCTACATCGGCCATTTGACAGGTCTGGTCACCCTACTGGCTGGCCAGCATTCGGCACCTCATCTAATCAGGCTCGTGAAACATCCGAATTCAGAGACTAATCGCCCCACCTCCGCCCACGTCTTATTTCATTACATGCATGATTTTCCCGACCGCAAGATTCGCCAACAGTCGGTTGTCACTCTTCGCAAGCTTGGCGATAAGGCTACAAATGTAGTTAGGAATTGGCTTCGAAGTAGTGAAGCTGCACGACGCGTTTTCAATCTCTATCTAGGGACTCTATATGTCGATGCTTATGTCGAATCTCATTTCCTTTCATTGGCGCAAGCAGCTGAAAGCCTCCATCGCGTCTTCCACGACGACCAACCGATACCAGATGATCTTTTCGAGCGTTTGAAGGCAACCCTACGTTCGGCTCTTTGTGACGTGCCCATCCCAACCGAAGTAGCGGAGGCGATATCTCACGGCTTCAATTTTCTAAACCAACTCTCCTTTCAGAATCGATTGGAGCAACTCGTCGAAATGCTCGCGCCAGAGAGTCGGGTCAAGCTGGTCGGCGATCCAGCAGCTTTCGTGCGCACCATCAAACAGACGCGTAACTATCTGACCCACCCCGGCACGGAAAGAAAAGGGAGTGTGTTGACTGAACCTATCGACTATGCTCTGTTTAACCTCCGGTTGGGCGCGTTCTTGCGCTTGTTGATCCTCAGGCTTCTAGGAGCCGAGGAGACTGCTGTGCTTGAACCTGTTTCGTCAGGAGTCGTTTTCTGAATCGTCAATTAGGAGAGCGCCTGCCCCCGTTGGTAACGAAGGCGTTGAAGCTGCGCACGTCGCTTATCGCTTGTTGCTATGCTTCTATTTTTCACTTGACATCCTCGCTATCTCTGCTATATTCGCCTTATGTTCGCCTATGTGACGGGGGAACTTCCGCAACCTGAATCCGCTAACTCCTTTACGGACGAGACTTTACCTGTAACTCCTTTGGATTCCGAGACTCGTCGAGATCTCGTTCCGCAAACCTTTGATTTCACTAGACACCACCCGGGGGAGGGGGTATGACCACACAACAAGAATCTGCTCTCGAAAACGCCCACGACGCTCCCCGCTGCCAGCACGTCCGCTTGAACGGCGTGCGCTGCGGCTCGCCCGCTGTCAGCGGACGCCGTCTTTGCTACTACCATCAGCAGGCTCGCCGTCCTAAGCGGCCCAACTACGACCTGCCCATCATCGAGGACGCCGCCAGCATCCAGTTCGGCCTTGTGCAGGTCATCCGCGCCTTGCAAGACAAGGCGCACGACACCAAGACCTGCGCTCTGCTCATCTACGCCTTGCAGACCGCCAGCGCCAACCTCAAGCAGCTCGCCCGCGAGCAGCAGGAAGCCGAATACATCAACGGCCCCAGCCTCGCTGAGATCATGCTCGACCGCCTCGAAGAAATGGCCAAACAGGACGCCGCCCGCGCCGCCGCCGAAGCTGCCCCCGGCACTCTGCCCAAGTCACCGCCTGCCACCGCCGCCGTCGGCCTGAATCCCCGAACGGAGGCCGCCAGCGACTAAGAGCGTCGGGGCGGTCAACTAGATGGGTATTCCATATTTATGGCGAATGTGAGAAACTGACATCATGAAGCAGGAATCCGTTCGCACCACTGTAGACATTCCGGCCACGCTGTACCGGAAGCTTAAGCAGCAGGCGGCCGCACAGGGACGCTCCGTTCGCGAGCTGATTCTCACCGGCGTGCGCACCACTCTGCTTGAGGGCAAGCGGCCCCGCCCCAGACGCGTCCGCTTCCCGTTGATCGTGTCCAAGGGCCCCAAGGTCGATCTCACGAACGAACAGATCTATGAATACGTTGAATTTCCTTGATGCCAACGTGTGGCTGGCCCTGCTGTGGAGCCGTCATGTGCATTCGGAAAAGGCTCGGGAATGGTTTGAACGCTCAGCCGACGAACAGTTCTTTTTTTGCCGCTTCTCGCAATTGACCGTATTGCGGCTTCTCACCACCGAGAAACTGATGGGCCGGGACGTCAAGAGCATGGCTCAGGCCTGGGATCTCTGGGACCGGGTGCAAGCGGACAGCCGCATCGCATTCTTGCCGGAGCCGGAAGGCATCGAGCCGGAGCTTCGTGCTCGCTCCCGCCTTTCCACCCGCTCCCCCAAGGTGTGGGCAGATGCCTACCTGCTTGCCTTCACTGCCGTAGCTGGCGTGAAGCTGGTGACTTTCGACCGCGCGCTTCTGTCGCGGGGAGTGGAGGTCTTGGTGCTTTGAGCACGCAACCCAACACTGGCTGCCGCCTACTGAGAACCGAGAACTGAGAACTGGCTGAGTGCTGACTGCTGATTGCTGAGTGCTAGAATAGGCAATGGCCATCCCACCGAGCGTGAGCGCGCACAAATGATCCATTTCCCTGTTCCCGAGGCCCTCACCTTCGACGACGTGTTGCTCTTGCCGGCGCGTTCCGACGTAGTCCCGGCCAAGGCCGATACGCGGACCCGGCTCACGCGCAACATCACGCTCAACATCCCGCTGATCAGCGCCGCGATGGACACCGTGACCGATTCACGCCTGGCCATCGCGCTGGCCCAGCAGGGCGGCATGGGCGTGATCCATCGCAATCTCTCCATCGAGGAGCAGGCCGGCGAAGTGGACAAGGTGAAGCGCTCGGAGAGCGGCATGATCGTGGACCCCATCACCATCCCGCCCGACGCCAAGATCTCCGAAGCCCTCGAGCTGATGCGCCGCTACAAGATCTCCGGCGTGCCGGTCACCAAGAACAAGAAGCTGGTCGGCATTCTCACCAATCGCGACCTGCGCTTCGAGACCCGCACCGATATCCCGGTCAGCAAGGTGATGACCAAGGAAAAGCTCATCACCGTTCCTGTGGGCACCACGCTCGAGGAAGCCGAGAACATCCTGCACGAGCATCGCGTCGAAAAGCTCCTGGTCGTGGACAAGAACGACGTCCTCAAAGGCCTGATCACCGTCAAGGACATTCAGAAAAAACTCAAGTATCCGAACTCCTCCAAAGACGCGCAGGGACGCCTGCGGGTGGGCGGCGCCGTAGGCGCTACCGGCGACTTCCTGGAACGCGCCCAGGAGCTGGTGAAAGTGAAAGTGGACGTGCTGGTGGTCGACTCCGCGCACGGCCACTCTTCCCGCGTGATGGACGCAGTGAAAACGCTGAAAGCGAAACTGCCGGAGATCGACGTGATTGCCGGCAACGTGGGCACGTTCGACGGCGCCTGCGAGCTGGCCAAGTGCGGCGCCGACGCCTTGAAGGTCGGCATCGGGCCGGGCTCCATCTGCACCACCCGCATCGTCACCGGCGCGGGCGTGCCCCAGGTCACCGCCATCGCCGAATCGTATCGCGCCGTCAAGGACGCCGACATCCCGCTCATCGCCGACGGCGGCATCAAGTATTCGGGCGACATCACCAAGGCCCTGGCCGCCGGCGCCAGCGTGGTCATGATCGGTTCGCTGTTCGCCGGCACCGACGAGAGCCCGGGCGAGACCATCCTCTACCAGGGCCGCTCCTTCAAGTCCTACCGCGGCATGGGGTCGCTTGCCGCCATGGGCGCCGGCTCCGCCGAACGCTACGCCCAGCCGACCGATGGCGACGCCTCGCCCGCCTTCGAGATGGACGAGGAAGCCAACCGCCTGGTGAAGTACGTCCCGGAAGGCATCGAGGGCCGCGTGCCCTACAAGGGGCCGCTGGCCGCCATGGTCCACCAGCTGGTCGGCGGATTGCGCTCCGGCATGGGCTACTGCGGCTGCGCGAGCATCGCCGAACTGCAGCAGAAGGCGCGCTTCGTACGCATCTCCGGCGCCGGCCTGCGCGAAAGCCACGTGCACGACGTCATCATCACCAAAGAGGCGCCCAACTATCGCCTCGAGTAAGCCCCAGGTGGACGAGCAAGCGGCGGCCCCTCCGGCCGGCCCGAAGCGCTCTTTTTTTCACATCGCCGCGCGCCACTGGCTTCCGCCGCTCTTCTGGATGGCCGCGATTCTCTGGGCCTCCGGCGATCAGCTCGGCGGGGAAACCACTGGCCCCTGGGTGAAGTGGCTCATCACCACGCTGTTCGGCGCAGTCAGCGACGTCAAGATCGACCTGATCCACCGTGCGCTGCGCAAGCTGGGCCACGTGGTCGCCTACGGTTTGCTGAGCTGGCTGGCGTTGCGGGCCGCGCGCGCCACCGCGCAGGAGCACCGCGCCGATCAGCCGCGCTGGAAACTGCGTTGGGCGGTGCTCGCCCTGGGCATTGTGCTGCTGACCTCTGGTTCCGATGAGCTGCTCCAGAGCTACACCAAAGAGCGCACCGGAACCTTTCGTGACGTGGCCCTGGATTGCTTCGGCGCCATTCTGGCGCAGGGAGCGCTGCTGGTTGCGGCGAAACGGAAGAGGTAGGGAACAGTTCACAGTTCACAGTTCACAGTTCCCGGTTCTCAGTCCTCAGTTCTCGGACTACGCATCACGAGCATCACTGCTGAGACGATGGCCAGGCCGGCGGAAAGATAGAAGGGCAGTGCTGCGCCGAAACGGTCCCAGAGGAAACCGGTGATCAGGCTGGCCAGCAGCGTGGCGATGCTGGTGACGAAATACAAGATGCCGAAGGCGCGTCCGCGAACCTCCGGCGCGATGGTCTCGGCCACCAGCGCGCGCAGCACCGGACTGGTGAGGGCGTAATACAGGCCGTAGCCGCCCATCATGAGCCAGAGCAGCAGATGCGAGGGCGCGGCGGCGAAGACGGCGTAGACCACGGCGAACACGAGATAGCCGGCTGCGGCCAGCGCGCGCCGCGAAACGCGGTCGCTCAGGCGGCCCGCAGGCCAGGAAGCGGCCGTGTACACGAGGTTGAAAACCAGTCCCAGCAAGGGCGCGTAGACCGGCGCGATGCCCGCCTGCTGCGCGCGCAGGATGAGGAACATGTCGCTCGAGTTGCCCAAAGAAAAGAGCGTGATCGCGGCCAGCATCCAGTAGAAGCTGGCGGGAAGCGCAGCGGGATCGGCCGATGCTTCGGCCTTCGGCGCACCTGTGGCGGTCGTGACCGAACGCGGCGCTCCGGTCTCTCGGGCCAGCATGGCAACCACCGCGATGCTGAGCAGTCCGGGAACCGCTGCGGCCCAGAACACGCCGCGCAGAGAGAAGTGAGAGAGGATGGCGAGTGCGAGCAAGGGTCCGGCGATGGCGCCCGCGGAATCCATGGCCTGCAGCAGGCCGAAGCTTGCGCCCAGGCGCCCGCGCGGCACCGATTCCGCCAGCATCACGTCGCGCGGCGCTCCGCGCAAGCCCTTTGCCGTGCGGTCGGCAAAGCGCACCACCAGCACGTGGTGCCACGACGTCGCCAGCGCGAGCAGCGGCTTGGCTAGGTTGGCCACCGCGTAGCCGAACACAACCAGCGGCTTGCGCCGCGCGAAGCGATCGGTGAGGTAGCCGGAAAGGAGCTTGGAGAATGACGCTACGCTCTCGGCGATGCCTTCGATGATGCCCAGTTGGGCCGGTCCCGCGCCCAGCGTGGAAAGGAACGCAGGCAGCACCCAGTACGACATCTCGGTCGCAGTGTCGTTGAGGAACGACGTGGCGCCGAAGACGCGGACATTGCGCTCCGCGCGCGGGTCAGCGGGCATGCACGATTTGTATCACGCGGAAAAAGAAAAGCGCACCCGAGTTCGGGTGCGCTGGAAGATCGGACTCGCGGTGAAGCCTATTCTTTCTTGTCCGTGCCCTCTTCGGCAGGCGGTTGCGCTTCGGCTTCCTCCATGGCTTTCTTGGTCGCCTCGGCGCGCCTGGCACGGGCTTCCGCGCGTTTCTCGCGTTTCTGCTGCTGCAGCTTCTCGCTGCCCAGCAGCTCGATGAAACACTTCTCGCCGCCGTCTCCCTGCCGCCAGCCGGAGCGAATGATGCGCAGGTATCCGCCGGAGCGGTCGCCGAATCGGGGCGCAATGTCGAACAGCTTGCGGACCGACTCGGGAGTCATGAGCCAGGCCGCGGCGTGCCGGCGCGCGGCCAGATCGCCCTGCTTGCCAAGGGTGATCATGCGCTCGACGTGCGGACGCATGGCCTTGGCCTTGGGCACCGTGGTCTCGATGCGCTCCTCGAGAATGAGCGAAGTCACCAGGTTGCGCAGCAGAGCGCGGCGGTGACTGGTATTGCGCCCGAGCTTCCAGCCTCCTCTACGATGACGCATGGTCGGTTCCTCGGTATCCCTTTCTAGCGGCGGTTGGCGTCGCCGGCGACGGCATTGCCCTGCTCATCGATCTTCATTCCCAGGCTCAGGCCCATGGTGCCCAGGATCTCCTTGATCTCGTTGAGCGACTTGCGGCCAAAGTTCTTGGTCTTGAGCATTTCCGCTTCGGTCTTCTGCACCAGCTCGCCGATCGTCTGGATGTTGGCGTTCTTGAGGCAGTTGTAGCTGCGCACGGAGAGCTCCAGCTCTTCGACGGAGCGGTTAAGGTTCTCGTTGCGGATGACCGGCCGGTGGTCGTCGGCGGCGGCTTCGGTTTCGATCTCCTCCTCGAAGTTGATGAAGATGCTCATGTGGTCCTTGAGCAGCTTGGCGGAGAGACCGATGGCATCGGCGGGCGAGACCGAGCCGTTGGTCCAGACTTCGAGCGTGAGCTTGTCGTAATCGGTGATCTGGCCGAGGCGCGCGGCCTCGACGGTGTAGTTGCACTTGCGCACCGGCGAATGCACGGAATCGATGGGGATGAAGCCGATGCCCAGATCTTCGTCGAAGTTCTTGTCGGCGGAGACGTATCCGCGACCGCGCTTGAGGCGCATCTCCATGTCCAGGCGCCCGCCCTCGCTGACGGTGGCGATGTAGACGTTCTTGTCGAGCACCTCGACGTCGCCATCGGCCTCGATCATGCCGCTGGTGACGACGCCCGGCTTTTCGGCGCGCAGGTAGATGGCCTTGGGGCCGTCGCCGCTGAGCTTGAACGGCACCTGCTTGATGTTGAGGATGATGTCGGTGGCATCCTCGACCACGCCGGGGATGGACTGGAACTCGTGCAGCACGCCCTCGATCTTGACCGCGGTGACGGCTGCGCCCTCGATGGAGGAGAGCAGCACGCGCCGCAAGGCATTGCCGATGGTGGTGCCGAAGCCGCGCTCGAACGGCTGGGCGGTGAAGCGTCCGTAGCGGTCGGTCAGGGTTTCAACGTCGGCCGCGAGCCTTTTCGGTTTCTGAAAACCTTTCCAAAGCATTTCGATGTCACTCCTGTGTGGAACCAGTTGTCAGTGGCCAGTGGTCAGTGGCCAGTTAGTCCTATTTTGAGTAAAGCTCAACGATCAGCTGCTCGTTGACGGGCAGGTTGATGTCTTCGCGCTTGGGCAAAGCCAGGACCTTGCCCTTGAGCGCGGCGCGATCCAGCTCCAGCCACGCGGTAGCGGGCTGGTGGCTGGTGAACTCCACGGCCTGGGCGATGACGGGCATCTGGCGGCTGGCCTCCCGCACTTCCACCTGGTCGCCGACGGCGACCTGGAAGGAGGGGATGTTGACCTTGCGGCCGTTGACGGCGATGTGGCCGTGGCGCACCAACTGGCGGGCCTGGCGCCGCGACTGGGCGAAGCCCAGGCGGAAGACCACGTTGTCCAAACGGCGCTCGAGCTGCTGGAGCAGCATTTCGCCGGTGACGCCCGGCTTGCGCGCCGCCTTCTCAAAGTAATTGCGGAACTGCTTCTCCAGAGTGAAATAGATGCGCTTGGTCTTCTGCTTCTCGCGGAGCTGCAAACCGTAGCCGACGATCTTTGCGCGGCGGTCCTTGCCGTGCTGTCCGGGAGCGAAGTTGCGCTTTTCCACCGGGCACTTCTCGGAAAAACACTTTGCGCCCTTGAGGAAAAGCTTCATGCCTTCGCGGCGGCAGAGACGGCAGACCGCGCCTGTGTAACGTGCCAAGTCAGTTTCTCCTTCCTTGTTTCAGGTGCCGATCAGTTTACGGAGCCTGGCGCTCTTTCTTCCTGATCCGAAATCAGTGGCCAGTGATCAGTGATCAGTGGCCAGTCAAACAAACCGAATCAAACCCTTCTCCGCTTGGGCGGGCGGCAGCCGTTGTGAGGGATGGGAGTGACGTCGCGTATGCTCCGCACTTCCAGCCCGGCGGCGGCCAGGGCGCGGACGGCGCTCTCGCGTCCGGAACCCGGCCCGCTGACGCGGACGTCGACGGTACGCAGGCCGTGCTCGCGGCTGGCGTTGGCGGCGTTCAAGGCCGCCTGCTGCGCAGCGAACGGAGTGCCCTTGCGCGAGCCGCGGAAGCCCATGGAACCGGCGCTCTTCCAGGAGATGACGCGGCCATCGGGATCGGTGATGGTCACGATGGTGTTGTTGAAGGTCGCCTGGATGTGGACCAGCCCGTAGGGCACGTTCTTGCGCTCCTTCTTCTTGAACTGCTTGCGCTTGCCCTTCTTTTCCTTTTCCGGGGCGGCCGGGGCGGCGCCGCCTGCGGGTGCGGCAGGTGTCTTGGCCATAGGTTAGGTCTTCGCCGTGGCTTTCTTTTTCGCGGCCACGGTGGCGCGGCGCGGACCCTTGCGGGTGCGCGCGTTGGTATGCGTGCGCTGCCCGCGCACGGGGAGGCCCTTCCGGTGACGCGAGCCGCGATAGGAGCCGATCTCGATAAGGCGCTTGATGTGCATGGCGACGTCCTTGCGCAAGTCGCCTTCTACGCCGCCTTCGCTCTCGATCACCTGGCGGATGCGGTTGACCTCGTCTTCCTGGAGGTCCTGGACTTTCTTCATGGCGTCCACGCGGGCCGCGTCCAGGATGCGGCGCGCGCGCGAGTTGCCGATGCCGTAGATGTAGGTCAGCGCGATGTCCACGTGCTTGTTGCGCGGGAGGTCAACGCCTGCGATGCGTGCCATGCTTTACCTCAGCTCCTTAGTACCTAGTACTCAGTACCCAGTACCCAGTTAAAGACAACGCCATATTCATCCCTGGCGCTGCTTGTGTTTCGAGTTGACGCAGATCACCCGCACCACGCCGCGGCGGCGGACGATCTTGCACTTGTCGCAAATCTTCTTGACGGCGGCTCGAACTTTCATAAACCAGTTCTCAGTTCTCGGTTCTCAGTTCTCAGTTCAGGTACCCAGTACCTAGTAGCCAGTTGCCAGCAAAACCAAAACAGAAGCTACTTATAGCGATAGACGATGCGGCCGCGGGTCAGGTCGTACGGGGAAAGCTCGACCGCGACCTTGTCGCCGGGGAGAATGCGGATGAAGTTCTTACGCATCTTGCCGGAGACGTGCGCCAACACCTGATGCTTGTTCTCCAGCTCCACGCGGAACATGGCGTTGGGCAGTGATTCGAGCACCGTTGCCATGACCTCAATCGCGTCCTCTTTGCCCATTCGCTCCTTTGCTCGATATTCCCTGGCGTTGCTCCCTAGAGATCCTTCGCTTCCCTCAGGATTTCGCCAGCGGGCTCCCGCTCGTCCGCCTGTGGCGGACTCACTCACGCCCGCTGAACGGCTCAACCTCAATCGCGTCTTCTTTGCCCGCCGCTCGTGTTGGTGGCGCCCTCCTATTGCCGGCTCGCGTTGCTCGCCGCCAGTCGGGCACGACTCTGTTCGCTTCCCTACCCAGGGCTTGCTCGTCCGCCTACGGCGGACTCACCGCCCTGGGCTATTCTCTTCCGCACCTGCGGCGCTTGGGCGCTGCTAGATACAGCGTACCGTTCGAAGCGACACTGCTTACGAAAGGTATTTTTCTAGTTGAAGCCCTTTGTCAAGACCAAGGGCCCTGAAGTCGTAATCGCCACGCAGTCCTCGAAATGGGCTGAACAGCTTCGATCCGCAGTCACGGCTGTCCAACCATCCTCCAGAACTCTCGAAAGGGAAGTACCCATCGAAACCATCGGTTCGATGGCCAGAACCATGCCTTCGGTCAGGAGGTGGCCCTCTTCCGGAACGCCATAGTTAGGAACTTGTGGCTCTTCGTGCAATTGCTTGCCAATCCCGTGTCCGACAAAGTCTTTAATCACATAGAAGCCATGTTGCTGGACATGCTGCTGGATTGCAAAACTAATATGGCCGACGCGATTGCCAACCCGCGCCTCACTTATTCCCTTTTCCAGCGCTTCCCGAGTCACGTCAATCAGCCGTTGAATCCGAGGCTCAACCTCCCCCACGGGGAGAGTAACCGCAGCGTCGGAATAGTAGCCATCAACCCTCACTCCACAATCTATCGAGATGATGTCGCCTTCTCTGAGTCTCTTACCTTCTCGCGGAATGCCGTGGACAATCTCTTCGTTGATCGAAGTACACAAATAACAGGGATAGTTTCGATACCGATAGAATGCAGGCTTGACGCCAAGTTCCCGGATTTTGCTTCTAGCAATGCGTTCCAGTTCGAATGTGTTAATACCAGGCCGAACCGCCGCTGCGACAGCGTCGAGTACAGTGCGTAGGGCAATGCCTGCACTTTTCATCCTCCGGAGCTTCTCCCGAACATCTGGACTCGTGCCAGCAACCGGCGCCTGAAACTGTCCTGTGATTCTCTCTGGCAAGCTCCTCACTCCAAGGTGAACTCTACTCCTCACAAAGTATGGCCGCTCTGCCGCATCTTCTCCAGTTCGGCGGGCGACTTACGCACAATCGACATGCTCCAACACTCCCAGGGTCTCACCCGTGACCTTATCGGCGGCCTGATCGCCATTGACCTCGCGCAGGCGTCCCGTGCCGCGGTAATAGTCGGTCAAAGGCAGGGTCTGCTTCTCGTAGGCCTTGAGGCGTTCCCTGATCACTTCTTCGCGGTCATCCTTGCGGAGGACCAGCTTGGTACCGTCCACATCGCAGGTATCGGCGACACGCGGGGGCTGAAAGTAAATGTTATAGATGCGCCCGCAGGCGGGACAGGAGCGACGGCCCGTAAGCCGTTGCATCAGTTGATTATATCCGACCGCCACGTTGATGACAATGGGCGGGCGGCGGCTGGGGCGCGAGGCGGGAAAGAAATCACCGGAAAGCAGCTTGTCGAGCCACTCGGCCTGGCCGACGGTGCGCGGGAAGCCGTCGAGGATGAAGCCGCGGTCGCAATCGGGCTGCTTGAGCCGCTCGGCCACCATGTTGCAGACCAGCTCGTCGGGGACCAGGCCGCCGCCATCCATGATGGACTTGGCCTGCTTGCCCAGGTCGGTGCCGCGGGCAACGTTGTCGCGCAGCAGGTCGCCGGTGGAGAGCTGGGGAATGGCATAGTTCTCGGCAATGATTTTGGCCTGGGTGCCCTTGCCGGCGCCGGGCGCACCCAGCAGGATGACAGGACCGATGGGACGGGACTTGGGATCGCTCATCTTGGCTGCCTCCGCGTGCACGGCTACCACGCCCTGCGGCCGCGGATGCGACCGCTGCGCGGCGTGAAACCGTCATAATGCCGCATGATGAGGTGCGATTCGATCTGATTCACCGTATCCATGGCCACGCCCACGACGATGAGCAGCGAAGTCCCCCCGAAATAGAAGTTCAGACCCAGGCCGTTCAAGACCCAGTTGGGCATGCGCTCGAAGAACGCGCCCAAAGCGCCGGGGAGATGGTGCAGGTGAATGCCGGTGATGAGAAACTCCGGAATGAGCGAGATGATGATGAGATAGAGAGCGCCCACCAGGGTGAGGCGGGTGAGGATGTCGTTGATGTGGTTCTCCGTCCAGCGGCCCGGGCGGATGCCAGGCACGAACCCGCCGTACTTGCGCATGTTGTCGGCCACTTCCCGCGGATTGAAAACGATGGAGATGTAGAAGTAGGCAAAGAAGATGATGCCGGCGGCGTAGAGCACGTTATAGAGCGGCTCGCCCCAATTGAGAGCGTTCAGGATAGGAGCGATGTAACGGTTGTCCTTGAAGGCGAGGCCGATGGTCTGGGGGAAGGTGATGATCGAGGAAGCGAAGATGACGGGCATGACGCCGCCGGCATTGACGCGCAGCGGGAGATGGGTGGACTGTCCGCCCATCACCTTGCGTCCGATGACGCGCTTGGCGTACTGCACGGGAATGCGGCGCTCGCTGCGCTCGACATAGACGATAAAAGCCACGACCGACAGCATGAGCACCAGCAGGATGGCCATGGCGGGCACGGTGAATCCGCCCCAGGCCTGGGTCTGGGCCTTCTGCAACAGGTCGGCAATCCCACCCGGCAGGCCGACCACGATGCCGGCGAAGATGAGCAGGGACATGCCGTTGCCGATGCCGCGTTCGGTGATCTGTTCGCCCAGCCACATGATGAAGGCGGTGCCGGTAGTGAGAGTGAGCACGGTGAGCAGGATGAAGGCGGGGCCGGGATTGATGACCAGGCCCTCGCCGCGCTGCAGCGAGAGCGCGATGCCGAGCGACTGCGCCGCACCCAGAATGACGGTGAGGTAGCGCGTCCACTGGGTAATCTTGCGCCGGCCCAGCTCGCCTTCCTTCTGCAGGCGGGCCAGCGGCTCATAGACCACGGTCAGCAACTGCAGAATGATGGAGGAGGTGATGTAGGGCATGATGCCCAGGGCGAACACCGTCAGCCGGCGCAGGTTGCCCCCGCTGAACAGGTCGAGGTAGCCGAAAATCGTGCCTTCCTTGCCCTCGAAGAAGCGCTGCAAGGCGGCAGAGTCGATGCCGGGCGTGGGGATGTGCGCGCCCAGGCGGTAGACGGCCAGCAGCGCCAGCGTGAACAGGACACGCTTGCGGAGGTCGGGAATGCGGAAGATGTTGGCGAGCTTTTCGAACATAAAACAGTTATCAGTGGCCAGTGGTTAGTGGCCAGTCAAAAAAACAAAACCAAAAACAAGCCCTAATCAACTGCACGCGAGCCATCTAGCTGGCGGCGACCAGCTCCGCTTTGCCGCCGGCTTTCGTTATTTTCTCGGCGGCAGATTTGGAGAACTTGTGGGCGCGGACGGTGAGCGCGGTCTTGAGTTCGCCCTCGCCCAGGATCTTGACCGGCAGCGCGCGGCGCACGACGCCGGCCTTGTGCAAGGTCTCAGGCGTAATGGTGGTCTCGCCCAGCGCCGCCAGGCGCTCCAGGTTCACCACCGCATACTCGGTGCGGAAAATATTGGTGAAGCCGCGCTTGGGCAAACGGCGCTTGAGCGGGTTCTGGCCGCCCTCGAAGCCGCGCGCGCGGCTGTAGCCGGTGCGGGAAAGCTGCCCCTTGTGTCCGCGCCCGGAGGTCTTGCCGGTTCCTGAACCCATGCCGCGGCCCACGCGCTTGGGATTGCGCCGGGCGCCCCTGGGTCTCTTGAGTGTCGAAAGATTCATGGCGTTTCCTTTAGCGTGCGGCTCCGTCCACAATGTGCACCAGGTGCGGCACGGCAGCCACCATGCCGCGGATGGCGGCGGTGTCTTCGCGCTCGATGACCTGGTTCAGGCGGGTAAAGCCCAGCCCGCGGATGACGGCCTTGTGCTTCCTGGGCGCCTGGATGGCCGAACGCACCCACTTCAGGCGCAGGGTACCGGATTTTTTCTGACTCTTGGCGCTCATGCTCACAGCTCCTCAGCCGCTTTGCCGCGCAGGGTGGCGACTTCGGCGCGGTCGCGCAACTGGCGCAGAGCGTCGAAGGTGGCCTTGACGACGTTGTGCGGGTTGGCGGTGCCGATGGATTTGGTGAGCACGTTCTGCACACCCGCCGAAGTCATCACGGCCCGCACCGCGCCGCCGGCGATGACGCCGGTGCCTTCCGGCGCCGGCTTGAGCAGCACCATGCCGCTGCCGAAGCGTCCCAGCACGGCATGCGGGATTGTGCTTTGCGTGAGGTGGACCTTGACCAGGTTCTTCTTGGCGGCCTCGATGCCCTTGCGGATGGCCTGGGGCACTTCGCGAGCCTTGCCCGAACCGTAACCCACCACCGCGGCCGTGGGATCACCCACCACCACCAGGGCCGCAAAGGACAGGTTCTTGCCGCCCTTGACGACCTTGGTGACGCGATTGATGGAAACCACCTGGTCCTTCAACTGGAACTGACCTGCGTCGAGTCTTTTCTTGGCTGCCGGCATCCGCTCTCTCAAAATTGGGCTAGAACTGCAATCCTGCTTCCCGGGCGGCATCGGCCAGGGCTTTGATGCGTCCGTGGTAAAGGTAACCACCGCGGTCGAACACGACCTTGGAGACGCCCTTCTCCCTAGCGCGTTCGGCCAGGCGCTTTCCGACGGCCTTAGCGGCAGCGACGTTGCCGCCGGTGGGCCGCGAACCTTTGCCCTTGCCGCCTTCGGAACCCTCCAGCGAGTTGGCGGCCACCAGGGTGACGCCATCGAGGTCGTTGATGAGCTGGGCGTAGATGTGGTTCAGCGAGCGGTAGACGTTCAGGCGCGGCCGCTCGGCCGTCCCCATCAGCTTGCGGCGGATCCGCTGGTGGATGCGCTGCCGCACAGCATTCTTGGAAGGTTTGGCGATCATTTCGTTCTTACCTCCTTGCGAAGCCCAGGGCTAAAGCCCGTCTGCAATCGCTCCTAACGCCGGGCTAAAGCCCGGCTCTCCCACCGGCTTCAAAACTTAGATCCTTCGACTCGCCTCCGTCGCGACGCTCCGTCGGCTCGCTCAGGATGACGGCAGCGGGCTCCCACTCGTCTCGCTCCGCTCGCCTCGCTCACGCCCGCTAAGCGCCGTCATTTGGCTCCTGTCTTGCCGACCTTCTTCTTCAGGCGCTCGCCGACGTAGCGGACGCCCTTGTTTTTGTACGGGTCGGGCGGGCGGAGGCCGCGCATGTCGGCCGCCACCTGGCCCACCTTCTGGCGATCGATGCCGCTGACGGTGAGGCGCGTCTGCTTGGCGTCAATGGCAACGCTGATGCCCGAAGGCAGCGGAAACTCGATGGGATGCGAATATCCCAGGCTGAACACGACCGTGTGCTTGCCCTTGAGCTCGGCGCGGTAGCCGATGCCGACGATCTCCAGCTCCCTGGTCCAGCCCTGGGTGACGCCGTTGACGGCATTCTGCACGAGGGCACGCGCCAGCCCGTGCACGGCGGCATGCTGGTCGCTTTCGCGCACGGCCTGCAGGAATCCGTCTTTCTTTTCGACCCGGATGCCGGCGGGCAGGGCGGTTTCCAGCGTGCCCTTGGGACCCTGGACGGCGACCACGTTGCCCTTGACTTCGATCTTCACCCCGGCGGGGATGGCGATGGGCTTTTTCCCGATTCTCGACATAGCGTTTCTCGCTTCGCGACGCGGTTACCAGACCTCGCAGAGAACCTCACCGCCGACGCCCTCGCGGCGCGCGCGACGGCCGGTCATGACGCCCTTGGGCGTGGTGAGGATGTTGATGCCCATGCCGCCCAGCACGCGCGGGATCTCATTGCGTCCGACGTAGACGCGACAGCCGGGGCGCGAAATGCGCGCCAGGTGGGAGATCACGCTCTCGTTGTCCGGGCCATACTTCAGATGCAGGCGCAGGAGGCGGCGTCCGCCTTCCTCCACCAGCTTGAAGTTGGCGATGTAACCCTCTTCCTTGAGGATGCGGCAGATCTCCTGCTTCAGCCGGGAAGCGGGCACATCGAGCTTGGAGTGGCGGGCACTGGCGGCATTGCGAATGCGCGCCAGCAAGTCCGCGACCGGGTCGGTGACACTCATCGTTATCTTTACCTCACTCGGGCCGCCCGCCCCCAGAGGGCAAGCGGCGTTCGAATTCGTCGTGACTGCGTACTTCCGTTCTTACCAGGACGACTTGGAAACACCGGGGATCTCCCCCCTCAGCGCCAACCCGCGGAAACAAAGCCGGCAAATGCCGAACTTGCGCAGGAAAGCACGCGGCCTTCCGCACAGACTGCAGCGGTTGTGCCGGCGGGTGGAGAACTTCGGCTTCTTCTTCGCCTTGGCGACATGTGATGTTCGGGCCATGAGTTCCTATTGGTTCATTGAATCGAATTGAGTCATTGAATCATTTGAAAACCAAATTCACCCTCTAAACGGCATGCCCAGATGCTTGAGCAGGGCACGGGCCTCGGCGTCGCTCCTGGCGGTGGTGACGATGGTGACGTTCATGCCCTTGAGCTTATCCACCTTGGCGTAGTCGATCTCCGGAAAAATGAGCTGCTCGCGCAAGCCCAGCGTGTAGTTGCCGCGCCCATCGAAGGAGCGCGTGGAGACGCCGCGGAAGTCGCGCACGCGCGGCAGGGCGATGTTCACCAGCCGGTCGAAGAACTCGTACATGCGGTCGCCGCGCAGCGTGACCATCACGCCGATGGGCATGCCGCTGCGCACTTTGAACGCCGCAATGGATTTCTTGGCGCGGGTGACCACCGGCTTCTGGCCGGTGATCTGCGTCAGCTCGTGCACGGCCGGGTCGAGCACCTTGACGTTCTGCGTCGCTTCACCGACGCCCATGTTGACGACGATCTTCTCCAGACGCGGCACCGCCATGGGGTTCTTGAGGCTGAACTCCTTCATCAGGGCCGGAGCCACTTCGGTTCTGAACTTCTCTCGTAGTCGGGCTGGCATAAGTTCCGCTCTTAGCTTCTAGCTCTTAAGCTTTGCGGCTTTGCCGTAGCGCCGCGGACGCCCGCGGACACACGGAAACCGGCTCATTTATCTAACGTCGTACCGCACTTGCGGCAGACGCGCACTTTGCGGTCGCCGCGGTGATCATGGCCGATGCGCACCGGCCCGCAGGTGGAACAGACGAGCATGACGTTGGAGATCGAAATGCGGCTCTCCTGCTCGGCCACGCCTCCCTTGATGTTGCGCTGCGGGTTGGGGCGGACGTTCTTCTTGACCATGGCGACGTGCTCGACCAGCACCTTGCGGTCGTTGGGAAAGACGCGGAGCACGCGCCCCTCCTTGCCCTTGTCGCGCCCGGTGATGACCCGCACGGTGTCGTTGCGCCGAATGTCTACGCGTACGTGCATAAAAGCTGCTGGCTCCTGGCTTGAAACCGTTTCTCGCTTCTCGTTTCGCGTTTCACATTCCCACGCCTCAGAGCACTTCCGGGGCGAGGGAGACGATCTTCAAGAACTTTTTCTCGCGCAGCTCGCGGGCGACCGGTCCGAAGACGCGGGTGCCGACGGGCTCGCCGGCCTCGTTGATCAGCACGGCGGCGTTCTGGTCGAAGCGGATGTAGGTGCCGTCGCGGCGGCGGTGCTCCTTGCGGGTGCGGACCACGACCGCCTTGACGACTTTGCCCTTCTTGATCTGGCTGTCGGGCGAGGCCTCCTTGACGCTGGCCGTGATCACGTCGCCCAGACCGGCCGAGAGCCCGGTGTGCCCGCCGAGCGGCAGAATCATCTGCAGCTTGCGGGCGCCGGAGTTATCGGCCACCTCGAGCATGGAACGCATCATGACTGCCATGGTGTCATCTCCCGTACGGCCGCCGATCAGGAAGCCTGGGCCTCCTCGATGCGCTCGGGCACCAGCGCCGAGCGACGCACAATCTCCTTGAGCCGCCAGCGCTTCAGGCGCGAGAGCGGGCGGGTCTCCTCGATACGCACGATGTCGCCCACATGCGCCTGCCCTTTCTCGTCATGGGCGTAGAACTTCTTCGAGCGCTTCATGACGCGACGATAGAGCGGGTGCGCTTTCTGGCTGGTCACTTCGACCACGATGGTCTTTTGCATCCTGGTGGAGACCACTTCGCCGACGCGGACCTTGCGCGCCTCGACGTGGCTGGCTGCTTCCTGCGTCATCGCTTACCTCTTCTCCGTTCCGACCGATTCGAGGCCCAGCTCGCGGGCGCGCTGGATGGTCTTGACACGCGCCAGGTTGCGCCGCAGCTCCTGGATCTTCTTGAGGCTTTCGGTCTGGCCCATCTTCAACTGAAACTTCAGGCGGAAAAGCTGGTCCTGAATCTCGCGCTGCTGGTGCGCGAGCTCGGCCGGAGAGAGGTTGCGGAACTTCTCCGCGCGCCGGTTCTCATGACGCAGGACCGGCGTGGCCGGCCGGGCCTCGCTCTTGCGCCGCGCTGCTCGCTTCAATGCCATGGCTCTCCTCCGCCTCAGTGCGCTCCCGCGCGTGAAACCATCCGGGTGCGGAGCGGGAGCTTGTGCGCCGCCAGGCGCAGGGCTTCCGCGGCCTCACTCGCGGTGACGCCTTCCATCTCGAACAGGATCTTGCCCGGCCGCACGACCGCCACCCAATGGTCGGGCGCGCCCTTGCCTTTGCCCATACGGGTCTCGGCCGGCTTCTTGGTCACGGGCTTGTCCGGAAACAGGCGCAGCCACACCTTGCCGCCGCGCTTGACGAAGCGGGTCATGGCGACGCGGCTGGCTTCGATCTGCCGGTCGGTGATCCAGCCGGGCTCGAGCACCTTGAGCCCATAGTCGCCGAAGGCGAGCTCGCTTCCGCGCCAAGCCTTGCCGCGCATGCGTCCGCGCTGCTGCTTGCGGTACTTGACCTTCTTGGGCATCAGCATGTCGCCGTTCTCCTAGAACCCCGCCGCCTGCGGCTGGCGCTTCTTCTGGCCGAGGATCTCGCCCTTGTAGATCCAGCACTTCACGCCGATGACGCCGTAGGTGGTCTTGGCCTCGCTGAAGCCGTAATCGATATCGGCGCGCAGGGTGTGCAGCGGCAGGCGGCCCTGCAGATACCATTCCGAACGCGCGATCTCATTGCCGTTCAGGCGCCCGCCGACGCGCACCTTGATGCCCTTGCAGCCGAAGCGCAGGGCGGAATCCACGGCCTTGCGCATGGCGCGCCGGAATCCGACGCGCTTTTCCAACTGCAGCGCGATGTTCTCGGAGACGAGCTGGGCGTCGAGTTCCGGCTTGTGGACTTCCTGGATGTCGATGTAGATCTCGCGCGAAGTGCGCTTCTGCAGCTCCTGCTTGAGCTTGTCGATCTCCGCGCCCTTGCGCCCGATGATGATGCCCGGCCGCGCGGTACGGATGATGATGCGCAGCTTGTTGCCGGGACGCTCGATCTCGATGGAACTGACGCCGGCGCTCTTGAGCTTCTCCTTGAGCTCGGCCTTCAGCTTGACGTCCTCGAGCAGCAGCTTGTCGTAGTCGCGCTCCACGAACCAGCGCGATTTCCACGGCTTGTTATACCCAAGCCGGAATCCGTATGGATGTACTTTCTGTCCCATGTGCTCCTCTATTTCTTCTTTGCCTTCTTGGCGGCAACCGTTCGGGAGGCGGCTGCGGTTTTACCGGCTGGCTCGTCCTTCCGTCCCCGTTCGGCGAGCGCGATTTCGATATGCGCCATGCGCCGCTGATAACGGTAGGCTCGGCCCATGGGCGCCGGGCGGATGCGCTTCATGCGCGGTCCTTCGTTAGCCACGGCGCGCTTGACGTACAGCCGGTCCAGGTCGACGTCCATGCCCTTTTCCTGGCTGAGGTAGCTGGCATTCTGGATGGCCGAGTGCAGCACCTTGCTGACGTCGGACACACAGCCCTTGCGGGTGAACGCCAGGGTGTTGAGCGCGTCTTCCACCTGGCGTCCCTGGATGAGGTCGAGCACCAGGCGCGCCTTCTGCGGCGAGACGCGAACGTATTTTGCTTCCGCTCGAAATTCCATTTCTGCCTCTATGCCTTGGGCGCCGCCGGGGCCGCCGGAGGAGCCGCCGCACCGCCGCTGGGAGCCGAGGGCACGATGGCTCCCGGTCCGCCGGGCACGCCGGCGGGCTTGGCCACGGTTTCCGTGGCGGCCTTCATGGAGTGCGCCTTGAAGATGCGGGTGTGGCTGAACTCGCCCAGCTTGTGCCCCACCATGTTCTCGGTGATGTAGACCGGAATGAACTTCTTGCCGTTGTGGACGGCCAGGGTATGGCCGACCATTTCCGGCACCACGGTGGAGCGTCGCGACCAGGTGCGCAGCACTTTCTTTTCATTGCGCTGGTTCATGGCCTCGACGCGCGCCAGGAGCCGCTGCTCAACGTAAGGTCCTTTTTTGGTAGAACGCGCCATAAAGTCAGTTTCCAGTTTCCAGTTTCAGGTTTCCAGCTCCCGGATCCAGCCTCATCCCGAAGGACGACGGCGCAACCGCGCCGGCTTGCCCGTCGTGCATCACTTCGTTCTCCGTTGCACGATGAAGCGGTCCGTGCGCTTGTTGTTGCGAGTCTTGTAGCCGCGCGTAGGCTGGCCCCAGGGCGTGACCGGGTGGCGACCGCCGCTGGTCTTGCCCTCGCCGCCGCCGTGCGGGTGGTCCACCGGGTTCATGACCACGCCGCGGTTGGTGGGACGGATGCCCATCCAGCGCTTGCGGCCGGCCTTGCCGATGGCGATGTTCTCATGGTCCAGGTTGCCGACCTGGCCGATGGTGGCCATGCAATCCACCAGCACTTTGCGGGTCTCGCCGGAAGGCAGCTTGATCAGCGCGTAGTCGCCTTCCTTGGCGACCAACTGGGCGGCGCCGCCGGCAGAGCGCACCATCTGCCCGCCTTTGCCGGGACGGAGCTCGATGTTGTGGATCGTGGTACCGGGCGGAATGTTGCGCAAGGGCAGCGCGTTGCCCACCAGGATATCGGCCTCCGGGCCGCTCACCACTTTCTGGCCGACTTCCAGCCCCAGCGGCTGCAGGATGTAGCGTTTCTCGCCGTCGGCGTACTCGAGCAGGGCGATGCGCGCCGAGCGATTGGGATCGTACTCGACGGAAGCGACGCGGGCCGGCACGCCGGCCTTGTCACGCTTGAAGTCGATGAGGCGCAGCTTGCGCTTGTGTCCGCCGCCGCGATGCCATACGGTGATGTCGCCCGCATTGCGGCGTCCGCCGCTCTTCCTCAGCGGTTCCGTCAGGGGCTTGTACGGACGATCCGTGGTCAAGTCATCGTTCGCGAGCGTGGTTTGCACGCGTCGCGTTGCGGTGACCGGTCTGTAAGTCTTAATCGCCATAAAATTCGCTCTTGGCTCTTAGCTACGTCTTCCTTCTCTGGCCACTGGCCACTGACGTCACATGTTCTGCGCGTACTCGGGCATCTTTTCGCCCGCCTTCAGCCGGACAAAGGCCTTCTTGAAGTCAGGCCGGTAGCCGGCGAAGCGCCCGCGCCGGCGCTCCTTGCCGGGGAAGTTTGCGGTACGCACCGAAGCCACCTTGACCTTGAAGATGGCCTCGACGGCTTCCTTGACCTCGGTCTTGGTGGCCTTCGGGGCGACCTCGAAGACCAGCGTGGCCTGGGTCTCTTTCACGCCCAGGCCTTTTTCCGTGATGACCGGGCGGCGGATGATCTGGTAGGCCGACTTCATCAGGCCACCTCCTGCGCCCGGCGCCGCGAGGCGGTGCGCTTGAGCGACTGCTGCAACTTCTCGAGCGCGGTGCGCGCGAAGATGGCGCGGTCGTAACGCAGCAGGTGATAGGGATGCACCTGATGGCCGCGCACCATCTCCACCCCCTCGAGATTGCGCGCGCTGAGCTCGAGGTTACGGTTCTCGGCCGTGCCATCCACGATGAGCGCGGTCTTTTCGACCTGCAGGGCGTCGAGCGCCTTGCGGAATTCCCTGGTCCTGGGCTTTTCGAGTTCGAAGTTCTCGACCACGGTCAGCTTGCCGTCTTCGAGCTTGGCGGCTAGGGCCGAGCGCAGCGCGCCCTGCAGCTTCTTGCGCGGGAACGCGAAGTCATAGGAGCGCGGCACGGGGCCGTGCACGGTGCCGCCGTGCCGCCAGATGGGCGAGCGGATGGAGCCCATGCGGGCGCGTCCGGTGCCCTTCTGCCGCCACAGCTTCTTGCCCGAGCCGGCTACTTCGCCGCGGCCTTTGGTCTTGTGGGTGCCGGAGCGCTGCGCGGCGCGGAAATGTCGCACGGCCTCCCACAGCAGGGCGGCGTTGACGCGGCCGAAGACCTCGTCGGCCAGCTCCATGCTGCCCACTTTCTTGCCGCTCAGATCGAGAACGTCGATTTTCGCCATAACGATTCCGTTAACGCTTCTTGCCCGCCGCCGCCTTCTTGGCCGCCTTCAGCGGGTCCACGGAGGCGCTCTCGACGAAACCGCGGTGCTCGCGCGGCGGCTTCAGAGCCTTGGTGATGACCACGTAGCCGTTCTTCGGGCCGGGAACGGCGCCTTCGACCACCAGCAGGTTTTCTTCCAGGTCGACACCCAGCACGCGCAGGTTACGCACCGTGACGCGCTGGTCACCCATGTGTCCGGACATGCGCTGGCCGCGGAACACGCGCGATGGGAACGACGAGGCGCCGATCGAGCCCTGCACCTGGAACATGTGGCCGTGCGACTTGGGTCCGCCGCCGAAATGGTGGCGCCGCACCACGCCGGCGAAGCCGCGTCCCTTGCTGGTGCCGGTGACATCCACGTATTTCTCGCCCTGGAAAATGTCCACCAGGACGCGGTCGCCGGCCTTGACCTTGTCGCCCTCGCCCGCCATCTCCACCGGCACTTCCCGCAGGAAGCGCATAGGAGGCAGGCTGTTCCTGGCCAGGTGTCCGCGCTCGGGCTGGGAGAGCCGGCTCTCTTTGACGAACTCGACCAGGCCGATCTGCGCGGCGTCATAGCCGTCGCGCGCCGCCGTCTTGCGCTGGGTGACGATGCAGGGACCGGCCTGCAGCACGGTGACCGGGTGGACGTCGCCCTGGTCATCGAAGAGCTGCGTCATGCCGACCTTTTTTCCGAGGATGCCGTTGATCATTGTTCCGCTTCCTGCTATCCGCTTTCCGTGTTCAGCTTCCAGCCGCTAGCTGGTAGCTAGAAGCTAGCGGCTTACTTATGTTCCTTCCCGAAGGCTTTGATCTCCACGTCGACGCCGGCGGGGAGGTCGAGCTTCATGAGCGCATCCACGGTCTGTTGCGTCGGCTCGAGGATGTCGAGCAGGCGCTTGTGGGTGCGGATCTCGAACTGCTCCCGCGACTTCTTATCCACGTGCGGCGAACGCAGCACGCAATACTTGTTGCGCACCGTGGGCAACGGGATGGGTCCCGCGATCTGCGCGCCGGTGCGGCGTGCGGTGTCGACGATCTCGCTGGTCGACTGGTCCAGCACGCGGTAGTCGTACGCCTTCAGACGGATGCGAATTCTCTCTTTTCCAATCACTCTGTTTCCTCAAAGATCATGCGGCAAGCCGCCCCAGGGGCTGGACTACCGCGGCCGATGCTGCACCTACTTCAGGATCTCCGTCAGGGTGCCGGCGCCCACCGTGCGTCCGCCCTCGCGGATGGCGAACCTGAGCCCCTTCTCCAGGGCCACCGGCGTGATCAGCTCCACTTCCAGGTTCACGTTGTCCCCCGGCATCACCATCT
>DATMAB010000007.1 GCA_035573675.1 Terriglobales bacterium | reverse complement strand
CTCGACCGCCGCCCGCCGCTCGACGCCGTTGATGCGAATGGAAATCTCACGATTCATGAGGACCTCAGCCGAAGAAAACAGGAACTATCGCAGGGCGGCCACAATAGCAAAAGGCCATGGGGATGACAAGGCGATTACAGGGGGCGCAAAGCTCTCAACTTTCAGCCCGCAACAAGATGAAAGACCCTTGTAGGGGCGGCTACCCGGGTTCTCACACACCCACGTAAGGTCTGGGTTCGGACGAATGACGAATATAGGCCAGCCCCGCGAAGCGGGCGAAACCGACGGATATAATCCGATAATTTTTCTTACTTCCCCGCAACTTTTCCCTTGACAAGCGCATCTTAGAATGCTATAGATGACCGATGTTTATTATCGCGGAGGTATAAACCATTTGTTTTCAAAGACCGTAAACCTAACCTCTTCCCGGTCAAGGATTTCCCCAGACCACGGTCTATAAGTCTCTGATTCTCAAAGACCACGGTATAGGGGGGCATACCCCCTCGCCACTCGAAACCACTGGCCACTGACAACTGAGGTCCCATGACCATCCCCAAGTGCCACTACATCAAGACCGACGGCCGCCCATGCGGCTCCCCCGCCCTGCGCGGCCAGCGCTTTTGCTACTTCCACTACGAGGTCAACCGACCCACGGTGAACCTCGACATCCCGCCGCTCGAGGACGGCAACGCCATCCAGGTCGTCCTCACCGACCTGGCCCGCGCCGTCGCCGACGGCCGCATCGATGTCCGCAAGGCTACCGTCCTCGGCTACCTGCTGCAGACCGCCGCCTTCAACCTCAAGCGCGTCCACTTCGGCTTCCACGCCCATGACATGGTCCGCGAACTCCCCGACCAGCAGGACCCGTTCACCCGCGGCATCTCCACCGGCCGCCAGCAAGCGCCGGAAGAAGACCAAGCCTGTGTTGGCTGAAGACTGACGACGCTCAATCGACGGCCTAGGCCGTCAACCAACTTGCTCTTTGAAAACCTGAGTGCTGACGGCTGATGGCTAAAGGCTGCCTTACGCTCTTTCCGGCGCGGGCGCGGCCGGCGGCTCGGGCGCGACCGCCGCTTCCTTGGCCTCGGCGGGCTGCAGCAGGCGGTGATGGACGCAGTAGAGGGCCAGCTCCAGGCGGTCGGAGACGCCCAGCTTGTCGTACACCTTGCGCAGGTAGTTTTTCACCACCTGCTCGGTGGTGCCGATCTGCTCAGCGATCTCCTTGTTCTTCAGGCCCTGGGTGACGAGAGAGACGATGCGCAGCTCTTTTTCTGTGAGCGCGCTGCGCGGGCGCGCGGTCGTCAATTGCGCGGCCTGCGAGCGGTAGGCTTCGATGATCCAGTTGATGCCGCGGTTATCCAGCCAGGTTTCGCCTTCCTGCACTTTGCGCACGCACTTGACCAGCAGTTCCGGCGGGACGGTGCGGCTGATGATGCCGCGGGCGCCGCGCCGGAAGCACTCCAGGGTTTCCGCCTCGTCGTTTTCGTCCATGAGGATGACGATCTTCACGGTGGGCGCGCGCCGCGTGAGCTCCGTGATGGCTTCCGGAAGGTTGGGAGCGATGCCGTCCTCCAGCAGCAGGATATCGGCGGGGAACTTCTGCACCGCGACCAGGGCCTGCTCCAGGGATTCGGCCTGGCCCACCACCCGAAGATCGTCTTCGAGGGCGAAGATCTTGCGCAGGCCGACGCGGAAGATGGCCTGCGTATCGGCCAGGATGACGCGGATGACGCCGGCCCCTGCCTCGCTTAAAGCCGGGCTTTCCGCCGGCTTGGCGGGAGCGCTGGGAGACTTGCCTGGGTTGTTTCCCATCGTTGTTGGCGCCAACCTCAGCGACGCTCGAAGCGATACTCGTCGATGACGGCCGCGACCATGCGCTTGCCGTCCTCGCTGGTGCAGCGCACCACCCTGCCGGTGCAGTTTACCAGCACGTCCGCCTCGGTGTTGAGGACCGATGCCGGCATGGCGATGGTGAACTCGATGATGGAACCGACGTGCATGTCCTTGTCCACGTAGAACAACACGCCGCCGGCGGAGATGTCGCGCGTTTCCGCAGTGCGTTCCTCGGCCTCGCTGCGCACGGAGATGGGCAGGCGCAGCGGGAAACGCACCGCGCTCCGCATCCCTCCCGCGCTTTCCTCCGGCTTCGCCATCACCTTCAGCTTATACACCCGCGCAGCGGCCGGCTGAAAGTTACTTTAGGGTTAATACCACCTTGGTGGTGCGATCGGAACCAACCGGTTTCCGGGACAGGGCCTCACAGTCAGAACTTGGTGACTTCTGTGCCATCGAGGCGCTTGCGTGGCGTTCGAGCCGCGCGCCGAATCCTGGGCGCAGCGAAAGATCTCCGAGTTTAAAACTTCGTGACTTCCGTGAAGTTGAAGTCCTTCACCTTCATCGCCGGCACGACCATGTCGAAGCTCTCTTCGCCGCTGGAACGCACGGGTGCGCTCATGGTCTCGACGCCGTTGAGCATGGCGACCAGGCTCTGGTTGAAGCGGAAGTTGCGGATGCCGTGGCGCACCCGGCCCTGCTCCACGTAGAAGGTGCCGTCGCGCGTCATCCCGGTGAGGATCTTCTCGTAGGAATCGACCTCGCGGATGTACCACAGGCGCGTGACCAGCACGCCGCGCTCGGTGTCCGCGATCATCTGCTCGACGGTGCGGTGGGCGGAAGGCGGACCGCTGTCGAGGACGATGTGCACGGGCGCTTCGCCGATCTCGTTGGGCAGCGGCAGGCCGTGACCGGTAGGCTCGATGCGGCCCACGCGCTCGGCGTACTCCGACTTGCGCATCTTTTCCGCCGTGTGCCGCGCGTACACCAGGTTTTTCACCGCGCCGCGCACCACCAGTTGCACGCGCTTGGAGCGCACGCCCTCCCCGTCGAAGGGAGCGCCCGCCTGCAGCGGGTGATAAACGTCGTCGTAGATGGTGATGTTCTCGCCGAAGATCTGCGTGCCCAAGCGATTGTTGAGGAACGAACGCTGGTCGAGAATGGCCTGCCCGCCGAAGTCGAAGAACATGAAGCCCAGCAGGTCAAGCACGGCCGCGGGCTCGAGGATCACGGTGTACTTGCCGGGCGCGAGTTCGCGCGGATGGGCCGAGTCGAGCGCCTTCTGCGCCGCCACTTCGGCCAGCATCTCCGGATCGAGCGCGCCGACGTCCGGCGAGGTCGCCTTCTGCCAGCCGGAGGAATCCTCGCCCAGCATGGTGATGGAAATCTCCGCCATGGTCTGTTCATGCCAGGCGAACAGGCCCTGGGAGTTCAGGATGCACTCCGCGCTGTGGGAGGAGGCCACCACGCCCGCGGTCGTGAGCCGGTTGCGTTTGGCCACCGAGACGATCTTGCCCACGGCAGAGGCGCGATCCTCTGGCGTCAGGGCTGCGGTGGCGGGAAAGCTGCGTGGCGGCGCTGCCGGACCGCCCTGGGCCAGTTCCGGCGCAGCCAGCGGCAGCAGGTCCGGGTCGGGCTGCTGCACGCGCGCCAGATTTTCCGCCGCCTGCACCACGCGGCGGATGCTCTCCTCATCCAGTTTGTTGCTGGTGGCGCGGGCCGTGCGCTCGCCGAACAGCACCCGCACCGAGAGCTGGTACTGCTCCTCGGCCATGTTCTGGTGGATGGTGTTGTTGGCGAAGCGGGTGAGCGCGCTGTGTCCCCCGCTGAGGATGGCCTCAACGCCGTCGGCGGTGGAGTGGCGGCGGGCGAGCTCGAAGATCTCGTGGGCGCGCTGTTGCGTCAACATGAGCGACTCGCGATGAGCAATGAGCGATAAGCAATAAGCAATAAGCGATTAGCCACGGCGGTCTGTGCTCACCTTGCGGATCAGGGTTGACAGCATTCGCTTGACTTCGAACGACTGACGGTTGAGCTGTTCGTAGGCGGTAGCTTCCAGGTACTTCAAATCCCGCGCGAGCAGGAGATGGTAGTCAAGTTCATTCGCGGAACCCATGGCGACGTCGAGAAACCGCTGGAAGTTACCATCACCACTTCTTCCACAACCCTCTGCGATGTTAGCGCCAATGGAGGCACTGCAGCGCCGCAGCTGAGCTGTTAGACCATAGCGTTCCTCAGCCGGAAACTTCGCAGTTGCCGGATATATGGCCAAAGTCAGCCTGTGAGCTTTGTCCCAAACCCTGAGTTGTCGAAAGTCCTTCATGTGTTTGGCTTCGCTTATTGCCTATCGCTTATCGCTTATCGCCTAATCGTCTCGCTCACCCGTCAGTTTCCTCGATATGCACTCCCCACCTGCACGTTGCGAAATCGCGCAGGGGCGGCTCCGTGGCCCGTGCCCATGGTCTGCATGGGCTGGCCTTTGCCGCAGTTGGGCGTGCCCCACAGCGTCCACTGGTCGCGGGAGCAGATGGCGTCCATGGAATTCCAGAACTCGGTGGTGATGCCGGAATAGGACGGATTCTTGAGCAGGCGTCCCAGGCGGCCGTTCTTGATCTCCCATCCGATCTCGCAGCCGAACTGGAAGTTGTAGCGCTTGTCGTCGATGGACCAGGAACGGTTGGTCTGCATGAAGATACCGTGGTCGGTGGAGGCGATGAGCTGCTCGAGCGTGAGCGGATCGTCGCCCGGCAGGATGCTGACGTTGGTCATGCGGATGAGCGGGATGCGGTGCCAGCCGTCGGCGCGCATGGTGCCGCCGGAACGGGAAGCTCCGATGGCGCCCGCCGTCTCGCGCGAGGTCAGGTAGCCGGTGAACTGCCCGCGGGTGATGATGGGCGTGCACTGCGCGGCCACGCCTTCGTCGTCATAGGCGAAGGTGCCGAGCCCGGGACCGTGGGCTTCGGTGGCGTCGGCAACCACGTTCACCAGGTCGCTGCCGTAGCGCAGGTTGTGCAGCTTCTCCAGAGTCAGGAACGAAGTGCCGGCGAAGTTGGCCTCCATGCCCAGCACGCGGTCCAGTTCGATGGGATGCCCGACGGATTCGTGGATCTGCAGGCCGAGCTGGGAGGAATCCAGCACGATGGTGAAGCGGCCCTCGGGACACTGGTCGGCCTTGTGCAGCGCCACCGCTTCCTCGCCGATGCGGCGGGCGTTCTCCACCAGCTTGAGCTCGTCGACCAGTTCGTAGCCGCGGGTCTGGTACTGTCCGCCGAAGGAGTTGGGATAGGAGCGCTTCTGCAATTCGTGCTCGCCGAACGAGTAGGCAGCGCAGCCCGCGCCGGTGATGGTGCGGGTCTGGTGAATCTCGGAGCCCTCGGAGGAGTAGAACCACTGCTCGTAACGGCGGAAATTCAGCAGGGCCTCGGCCAGGGTGACGCCGGGCGTGGCGCGCAGCTCGGCATCCACCTGCATGAGCAGCGCCAGGTTCCGCTCGATGGAGACGGAAAAAGGATCGATGCCGACCGGCGAGGCCCATTCGGCCTGAACCGCGGCTTCAGGGGCAAGCCGGACATCATCTTCCTTCACGCGGGCCGAGGCGCGCGCGATGGCGACGGCGCGCGCGCCAGCCGCTTGCACGGATTCGCGGTCCAGCTCCTGGGTGGCGGCGAATCCCCAGCGTCCGTCGGCGATGACGCGCACGCCCAAGCCCATGGACTCGGAATCCGACGCGTAGCCCACCTTGCCGTTCTTGGTGAGCAGCGCGCGCTGGCGGTCATCCACCACGCGCACATCGGCGTAGGTCGCGCCACGCACGCGAGCGGTCTCCAGCGAGTAACCGGCGATTTCCTTCCAGGACATGAGGAACGACGATGATAAACGAAGGGCGGTGGGCCGTCAGCCATTGTCGAGCGGCAGTGGCAGACGGCCACTTCGTCCCCGAAAGTACTCCTTCCGACACATTCTCAAAACATCGCCGCGACCGGCACGTATATACGCGCAAGGCACAGCGATTCTGTCGCGGGTGAGAGCCAACAGCCGCTTCGCTCTGATGCGGTAGGCCGTCGAGGGGCGCGTCGGCAGCCGAGCAGCGCAGAGAGAGACATCTCCAAGTGCTGTCGGAAGGCATCCCGTGGTTCGGCAGCACGGAGGCTTCTCCGTGAGGGGTCTCCCATGAGACTGGGAAAGCCGTGCTTGCGTACTCTGGCCGATGCCGCAGCGTGCTTAGGGCTTCTCTTGGCTACTGCGTCCGTGTTCGCGCAGACCGCCGGTCAGGTGGTGGTCGAAAACCCGGAGAAGTTGTCCGTTCCGCTGGCTCGCGTCCAGCCCTTGTACGACGTGAGTCGGCGCCTGGTAGCGGAGGCATTCAAGCTGGAGCCGGAACAGATGCGTGATCTGAAGCTTACCCTCGTCCTGGGGGCGCGCGCCGATACCGCGTACAAGGTCTTGCCGGGTCAGGAGGTCCATTTGTTCCTGCCGCAGTGGAACGAGGCTCATTTCGCTTATGCCGTGATGCTGTTTACGCTCGATCGGGAAATCCCGCCAAAACGGGCGCGATCGCTGGTTCGCAAGGCCATCCAGCGTGTGAATCGCATGACGCCTGTAACCGTAGACCGATTGAGGGTCGAAGCATACGTGGGCGGTTCTGCCGAGCCGAGTCGTAGCTCCGGCCCCCGACCAGGGCGCCCGCCCGACGACTCCTTTTACCAGAGCCCGCCCAAGCCGCCGCTGATGCGGGACTAGCGTCGGCCTGGCCACAGCGCCCAAACGATTCTGCCAATCCTTCTCAATCTCTGTGTCTCGTGTCAGACTGTCGTGTTGCCCTGCCCCTTGCAATTTTCCTGAACTCTCGCGGGAACGAGATGAACATGTGACCGAGTGGACACCCAAGCTGATCCAGTGCCTGCGGGGCTATAACCCGCGAACCTTCCTTGCTGACCTGATCGCCGGCATCACGGTGGGCTTGGTGGCGCTGCCGCTGGCCATGGTCTTCGCCATCGCCAGTGGAGTCAAGCCCGAGGCGGGCCTGTACTGCGCGGTCATCGCCGGCTTCCTGGTTTCGGCGCTGGGCGGCTCGCGGGCGCAGATCGCCGGACCCACCGGCGCCTTCGTGGTGGTGGTCTCGGGCATTGTGGCCAAGTACGGCCTGGAAGGCCTGTACGTAGTGACCGGCATTGCCGGCGCGCTGCTGATCGTGCTGGGCGCCACGGGAATGGGCACGGCGGTGAAGTTCATCCCGCGCCCGGTGGTGGTGGGATTCACCAACGGCATCGCGGTGATCATCGCCAGCACGCAGATCAAGGATTTCCTCGGTCTGAAGATCGCCGAGGTTCCGGGCAGTTTTTCCGGACGCATGGCGGCCATCGCCGAGCACCTGGGAAGCTACTCTGCATCGGCGACGGCGCTGAGCGTGGCGGCGCTGGTGGTGCTGATCCTGTTCGCGCGCTACTGGAAGAGGGTGCCGGGGGCGATCGTGGTGCTGCTGGCGGGAACCGCGGCGGCGGCGCTGCTGCACCTGCACGTGGAAACCATCGGCTCACGCTTCGGCGGGATCCAGGCCGGCTTACCGCACCTGCATGTGCCGGCGATGCAATGGGGCCTGATCCCGACGCTGATCTCGCCGGCACTCACGGTGGCCCTGCTGGGCGCGATCGAGTCACTGATGTCGGCGGTGGTGGCCGACCGCATGACCGGCGACCGGCACAATCCCAACGTCGAGCTGGTCGCCCAGGGTGTAGCCAACGTGGCTTCCCCGCTGTTCGGCGGGCTGCCGGCCACCGGCGCCATCGCGCGCACCGCCACCAACATCCGTTCGGGCGCAAAGACTCCGGTGGCGGGAATCGTGCACGCGCTCACGGTGCTGGCGGTGCTGCTGTTCGCGGCGCCCCTGGCGCGCTTTGTGCCGCTGTCCGTACTGGCCGCCATCCTGCTCATGGTTTCGTACAACATGGGCGAGTGGCATGAGATCCCGGAACTGCTGAAGCTTTCGAAGCTCGAGATTACGGTCTGGCTGGTGACCTTCCTGCTGACGGTGTTCGCCGACCTGACGGTGGCGGTGGAGTTCGGCATGGTGCTGGCGGCGCTCACCTTCATCCGCAAGGTGAGCCTGACCACGACGGTCTCGCGCGTGACCGACGCCTACGTGGATGAAGGCCGGGTGCACATCCTGCAGGACAAGGAGATCCCCCACTACGCCACCGTGTACCGCATCCACGGGCCATTCCTGTTCGGCGCCACGGACAAGATCGATGCCGTGACGCGGCACCTGAACGAGCTTCCGCCCATCGTGATCCTGCGACTGCGCAACATGACCGCTATCGATTCGACCGGCCTGCTGGCGCTGGAGGAGCTGGCGGACAAGCTGCACGCCTCCGGCCGCAAGATGCTGCTGTGCGGCGCGCGGGAGCAGCCCTCGCGCATGCTCCATCAGGCGGAATTCGAGCAGCACGTGGGGCGGGAGAACATCTGCAGCAATATCCAGGAAGCGCTGGCGCGGGCGCAGCAGTTGTTCCGGGAGATGGTCGAGTCGGGCGCGGTGCCGTCGCGACGGCAGGGCGAGGCCCGAACGCAAACGGTTTAGGTCCGGTAGTGGACCCGCTATTGCCTAGTTCCTCGCAAAAAGGAGGATCTACCGGTCCACGCTTGCCCTGCTGGCGAGCAAAGCTCGCCCGAGAATCTCCTTAACGATTGCGGTCTTGGCATCGGCATACTCCTGGACATCACGCCATTCCGTCTGCGCAAGCATCAGCTTCGTACGGGCGTACAGATCGCGATCGCCAGGATTGTTTCGGAGCCAGTCGCGGAAAGCCAGAATGCGATGGATTTCCGGGCACCCGGCCGAAAAAACGTGCAGATTGACCGCGGTGTCGGGTCCGTTGAACATGCGATGCTCGTACCAGTCGGCTTCGCGGATGCGGAGCACGTAGCCCGTCGTCTCCAGGGCGGGCCTGTACAGATCCTCCTTGCTCGAATCCGTTACCACAAGGAGGATGTCGATGACCGGCTTGGCGGCAAGACCGGGTACAGACGTCGAGCCGGTGTGCTCGATTCGCAGCGCTTGTGCCCCGAGCACGGTCCGAATCCTCTCGGCCTCACGCTGAAAGAGCTCGGGCCATCGAGCGTCGTAGGGAAGAATCTGGATCTTGCAGGGCAACGGCTGTGACTCACCTTTGATGCAAAATGGGCGGACGAGGCGGCCGCCCATCTTGACGGCTTGCTCACTGCGAAGGTTACGTTCCTTCCGACCAGCTCGCCAGATACTCCTCCTGCTCCGGCGTCAGGCGGTCGATCTTGATGCCCATGGACTCCAGCTTCAACCGCGCCACGCGCTTGTCCAGCTCTTCCGGCACGGGATAGACCTTCTTCTCAAGCGAGGCATGGTTCTTCACCAGGTATTCGACCGAAAGCGCTTGGTTGGCGAAGCTCATATCCATGACCGAGGCCGGATGGCCTTCGGCTGAGGCCAGGTTGATGAGCCGGCCTTCGCCCAGCAGGTAGACTTTCTTGCCGTCCTTGAGGGCGTACTCTTCCACGAACGGGCGAATGGTGCGCTTGGAGGAGGCCATTTTTTCCAGCGCGGGGATGTCGATCTCCACGTTGAAGTGGCCGGAGTTGGCCACGATGGCGCCGTTCTTCATCATCTCGAAGTGCTCGCGGTTGAGGACGTTCTTGTTGCCGGTGACGGTGACGAAGACGTCGCCGATACGGGCGGCCTCGTTCATGGACATGACGCGGAAGCCGTCCATCACGGCTTCCAGCGCGCGAGTGGGATCGACCTCGCTGACAATGACATCCGCCCCCATGCCCTTGGCCCGCGCCGCCAGGCCTTTTCCGCACCAGCCGTAGCCGGCGATGACGAACTTGGAGCCGGCGATGAGCAGGTTGGTGGCGCGCACGACGCCGTCGAGGGTGGACTGTCCCGTGCCATAGCGGTTGTCGAACATGTGCTTGGTCAGGGCGTCGTTCACGGCGATGATGGGATAGCGCAGCACGCCTTCCTTGGCCATGGCGCGCAGACGGATGACGCCGGTGGTGGTCTCTTCGGTGCCGCCGAAGATGCCCTCCACCACATCGGTGCGCTTGGTGAGGGCGGTGGTGACGAGATCGGCACCGTCATCCATGGTGATGTGGGGCCGGGTCTCCAGCGCCGCCAGGATGTGCTGGTAGTAGGTCTCGTTGTCCTCGCCCTTGATGGCGAATACGGGGATGCTGTAGTCGCGCACCAGCGCCGCCGCCACGTCGTCCTGGGTGGAGAGCGGATTGGAAGCGCACAGGGCGACTTCCGCGCCGCCGTCGCGCAGGGTGATGGCCAGATTGGCGGTCTCGGTGGTAACGTGCAGGCAGGCGGCGATGCGCGTGCCCTTGAGCGGCTGGTTCTTGATGAAGTCCTTGCGGATGCTCTGCAGCACCGGCATGGACTGATTGGCCCACTCGATGCGCTTGCGGCCCTGGTCGGCCAGTTCCGGGTCTTTGATGTCGCACTTCACTTGCGTCGCTGTTGGCATACCTTTTCCGTTCGCTTTCGTCATGAGGTCGCTGGACTGCCCTTAGGGGAAGAGTCCGAAAGGCCGCACTCTCAAGGATACTCGAAACAGCGCAGGCGGCGCAGCGCGCCGCCCTCCGCTACTTTGCAGTCTTTGCCGTCTCCGCTTTCACGCCGGCCTGCTCCCGCAGAGCCGCAGCCTTGTCGGTGCGTTCCCAGGTGAAGTCCGGATCCTTGCGGCCGAAGTGCCCGTAGGCCGCGGTCTTGCGGTAGATGGGCCGGCGCAGGTCGAGCGACTCGATGATGCCGCGCGGCGTGAGCCGGAAGTTCTGGCGCACCAGGCTCTCAAACTTTTCATCGGGCAGCTTGCCGGTGCCGAAGGTATCGACCAGCACGCTGACCGGCTCGGCCACGCCGATGGCATAGGCGATCTGCACTTCGCAGCGGCCCGCCAAGCCCGCGGCCACGATGTTCTTGGCGATATAGCGGGCCATGTAGGCGCCGGAGCGGTCGACCTTGGTCGGGTCTTTGCCGCTGAAGCAGCCGCCGCCATGCCGGCCCATGCCGCCATAACTGTCCACGATGATCTTGCGGCCGGTGAGGCCGGTGTCGCCCATGGGACCGCCCACCACGAAACGGCCGGTGGGATTGATGTGGTACTTGGTGTCGGCGTCGAGCAGTTGCGCGGGAATCGCCGCCTGGATGACGTGCTTGAGCACGTCGGCGTGCAGCTTTTCGTTGTCCACGGTTTCCGAGTGCTGGGTGGAGATGACCACGGCATCGACGCGCACCGGACGGTGGTTCTCGTCATATTCCACGGTGACCTGCGATTTGCCATCGGGCCGCAGGTACTCGAGTTCGCCCTTCTTGCGCACCTCGGCGAGGCGGAGCGTGAGCTTGTGGGCCAGCATGATGGGAGTGGGCATGAAGGCGTCGTTCTCGTCGGAGGCATAGCCGAACATCATGCCCTGGTCGCCGGCGCCGTCGCGATCCACACCCATCTTGATGTCGGGCGACTGCTCGTGGATGGAACTGATGACCGAGCAGGTCTGGGCGTCGAATCCGTAGCCCGCATCCACATATCCCACCGACGAGACCGTGCCGCGCACGATGGCGGGAAAGTCCACGTAGGCCTTGGTGGTGATCTCGCCGGCGATGAAGGCCAGGCCGGTGGTCAGCAGAGTCTCACAGGCCACGCGGCTGTAAGGGTCTTCGGCCAGGCAGGCGTCGACGATGGCGTCGGAAATCTGGTCGGCGATCTTGTCAGGATGTCCTTCGGTGACGGATTCCGAGGTGAAAAGAAAGCGTCTCGTGGGTGCCAAAATGCTCCTCCGTTCGGTGAATCGCACGCTGCGGTGGGGTCAGGACAACGACCGCGGGGACGGCGCGCAGATGTTCTAGGCTAGCAGCAAAAGCCCCTCCCGGCAACGGCTTGCAGCCAGCGGGGGCGTGAGACGATTGGGCGGGAAGGAAACGCAGCGAATGGAAGCAGTTCCTCAGTTCTCAGAGCGGCGGGAACGCCGACGATGGGCTGCAACCTTCAGGCGGTTGCCGCAGGTTTGCATGCTGCACCAGCGGCGGGTGCGGCTGCGGGTGGTGTCATAGAAGTAGAGGATGCAGGCGGGATTGCGGCAGCGCCGCACCCGCGAGGGGTCGTCTTCGGTCAGCAGCCGCGCAGCGGAAAAGGCCACGGGAGCCAGAAGGCCGAGGGTATCGCCGGTTTCGCTCTGCCGCGCCGTGTGAAACCCGCCGCCCGTCCGCACCAGTTGCAGGTGCTCGCGCCGGGCACGCAGTACTCGGTTGATGGCGGCCACGGAAGACCGCGGCACCGGCCGGCCCGCCGCCAGTTGCCGAGCCATCCTCTCGAGGGCATGGCGCAGAGTGCGCGCTTCCCGCAGCAGTCGCGCACCCCCCGGCACATTTCGCGGCGAGCCCTCAGCGGTTCCCGCCCCGGCGGCTTTCAGCCAGCGCCCGACGTCAGTTCCGCTCTGCAGGTAGTCCGCCGGCTTTCCGTGCTCGATCACCCGCGTGTTGACGAAGTCCAGGCACAACCGGTTGCCCACGAACAGGAAGCCCACGCCGCCCTCCGCGTGCAGATTATAAGTCCTGAAACTTTTGGCCCGCCCGCTCATCTCTAGTTCGTAACCTTCTTAGTTAATATTAGATGGTTACTCAATCCGGAACGTTCCATTCTCGAAAGGAGAGAGTATGGCGGCAACTGCGATCCCCGGCGTGGCGACGGGCCACGTCGGTCTGAACGTGAGCGATCTCGAGCGTTCGCGCCGGTTCTATACCGAGATCTTCGGTTTCCAGGTAGCGGCCGAATCCACGCAGGAGGGGCGGCGTTTCACCCTGCTGGGCGACGGCCAGAAGCTGGTCCTTACTTTGTGGCAGCAAAGCCAGGGGCGCTTCGAGGCGAAGAAACCCGGCCTGCATCACCTGTCCTTCCAGGTGGCGGACATCGCGCAAGTACGCGACTTCGAGCGGCGGCTGAAGGAGCGCAACGTGCGCTTCGCCTACGACGGCATCGTGCCGCACGGGGCGGGCGCCGAGTCGGGCGGCATCTTCTTCGAGGACCCGGACGGCATCCGCCTGGAGATCTTCGCTCCCGCGGGCGTCAGCCAGAAGCCGGCCCCGGTAGCCGACGGGCCGACCTGCGGCTTTTTCTGAGACGGACGAGCATGGGAAGCCCTTTCCATGAAGGCGAACTGGCGGTGCAGAAGCGAGCGGGCGTGGCCGTGGAGGCGGCGCGGCTGGGCCGCAGCATCTTCGACATGATCCCGAGGCCTGCGCAGCGCTTTCTGCTGGAACGACGCTTCGCGGTCCTCGGAGCGGCCGACGAGGAGGGCCGTGTGTGGGCTTCCCTGCTCGCCGGCCCTCCGGGATTCCTGCAGACGGTGGACGAACGGACCGTGCGCATCAACACCGCGTTGCCGACGGAAGATCCGCTGGCGAATGCGCTGCACGACGCGGCGCCGGTGGGGCTGGTGGCCATCCACTTCGCCACGCGCCGGCGCATGCGCCTGAACGGCGAAGCTCATCGCACGGCCGATGGCGCGATCGAGCTGCATGCCCGCGAGTGCTTCGGCAACTGCCCTCGGTTCATCCGGCCACGCCGGGAAGAGGAGGTGGCGACGAAGACTGACTCGAGCGTAGCGCATGGGACGGCGCTGAACGCGGAACAACAGCGCTGGATCGCGGCGGCGGATACCTTCTTTGTCGCCAGCCGCCATCCGGAGGCGGGCGTGGATGCGTCGCATCGCGGGGGCGACCCGGGATTCGTGCAGGTGCTCGACGAGCGCACCCTGCGCTGGCCGGATTATCCCGGCAACAACATGTTCCAGACCCTGGGCAACATGGCGATCGATCCGGCGGCCGGATTGTTGTTCCTCGATTTTGAAACCGGCTCGACGCTGCAGCTCAGCGGCCGGGCGCGGACGCTGTGGGAACCGGGGAGGAGCGTCGAGTTCCGCGTGGAGCAGGTGGTAGAAGGCCGCGGCGCCGTGCCGTTGCGTTGGAAGCTCGAGATGAATTTGTAGTCTGGTTCACTTTTTGGCTCTTGGCTCTTGGCTGTTGGCTTATCGCTTATTGCTTATCGCTTATTGCCTATTGCCCTCTCCAGCTCCTCCACCGTCCTCGCCAGCTCTTCGACCACGCGGTTGGTGCCGAGCCTCCGGAAGGTTTCGACCAGTGCACGGTAGTACCAGAGGGTTCCGTCGCGTCCGCCCTTGAAGCGGTCCCAGACGCCGTCACCGACCAGGCGATAGTCAGTGAGGATGGCGCGGGCGTTGTGCAGCTTGTCGGCGGCGGAGACCAGTCGCCCATCGGCCGAAGCCTGGGGAAGATGGGCGAGGTAACGCTGCTTGCGCTCCCGCCAGGGAGGCTTGGGCAGGGTGTCGGCGTCGGTGCATTCTTCGACCACGCGAGCCACGCGCGAGCCGAACTGACGGCGGATCAGGCGCAGCGTCGGTTGGCCGCCGCAGTCTTCGACAGCGTCGTGCAGCAGCGCGGCGATGGCCAGGTCTTCGTCGCCGCCCGCCTCCAGAACCAGCGAGGCCACACCCATCAGGTGCGCGAGATACGGGACCTCGGTTCCCTTCCTTCCCTGCCCAGCGTGCAGGCGCGCCGCCAGGCGGAACGCGCGCACGAAGCGCGGGGAAAGCGGCGTCACCTTGCGGACCTGCAGCTTGAGCCGAGATGGGCGCTTGCGATTCTTCATGAGGACACGGTGTCGCAGCAGGTCTTGCCGCGCACTGCCTCCAGACCTTCGTAGGCGATGAGCGGAACCATGGCGAGAGCGGCGACGGGGTCGGCCCACCACCAGCCCAGTGCCGCGTTCAGCGCCAGCCCGGCCAGCAGGATGGCGGAGAGATAGGCGCAGATGTCGGTCTGGCGGGAGTCGGCGTGCATGGCGGCGCTGCCCAGTTGCGCGGCCACGCGGCGCTTGGCGCTCGCCAGCAGCGGCATCACGATGAGCGAAAGCACGGCGATCGCCATGCCCACGTAGCTCTGCTCCGGCGCTTCGCGCTGCCAGAGCGACCGCGTCGCGTCGAAGGCGACGTAGGCCGCCAGCGCGAACAGGCTGAGGCCGACGAGGCGCAGGGCGCGGCGCTCCAGGCGCTCGCGCTCGCCGTCGCGCTGCTCGGCACGCAGGCGCCACAGCATCACGGCGCCGGAAAAGCTCTCAATCACCGAATCCAGCCCAAAGCCGATGAGCGCGATGCTCCCGGCCAGGAAGCCGGCTGCCACGCTGGCCACCGCTTCGCCAAGATTCCAGCCCACGGTCAGCCATTCGAGGCGCAGGCCACGGCGGAGCAGCGTCTGACGTTGGACGTCGAACGTGGAAGCGACTGCCGTCATTTCTCCCAAGGGACTAAAGCCCCAGGTTCTTGCATCATTGCGGCACGGCTGAAGCCATGCCCTGATACGAAACCGAGCTCGCCGAGAGTCCGGGGGCTCTAGCTCACTTTCGCTCCCCGCCGCCACAGTAAGTAACTCCGTATGAATGGTCCGAGGTCGCCGTCGAGCACACGGTCCACGTCGCCCATCTCCACCTTGGTGCGATGGTCCTTCACCATGCGGTAGGGCTGGAGCACGTAGGAACGGATCTGCGAGCCGAAGTCGATATCGAGCTTGGATTCCTCGAGCTTGCGCGTGGCTTCGCGTTTCTTTTCCAGCTCCAGCTCGTAAAGCTTGGACCGCAGAATTTTCATGGCGCGGTCGCGGTTCTTGTGCTGCGAGCGCTCGTTCTGGCAGGTGACGACCGTCCCCGTGGGCACGTGAGTGATGCGCACGGCGGAATCGGTGACGTTGACGTGCTGTCCGCCGGCGCCCGAGGAGCGGTAGGTATCGACGCGCAGGTCTTCCGGGCGGATGACGACTTCGATGGTCTCGTCGATCTCCGGCGAAACGAACACGCTGGCGAACGACGTGTGCCTTCGCTTGGCCTGGTCGAACGGCGAGATGCGCACCAGCCGATGCACGCCGATCTCGCCCTGCAGCAACCCGTAGGCGTACGGCCCGTTGACGCTGAAGGTGGCCGACTTGATGCCGGCTTCCTCGCCCTCTTGCCGGTCGTTGAGGACGGCCTCAAAGCCCTGGCGCTCGGCCCAGCGCAGGTACATGCGCAGCAGCATCTCCGCCCAGTCCTGCGATTCGGTGCCGCCCGCGCCGGGATGGATGGTTACGATGGCGTTGCGCGCATCGTTCTCGCCGGAGAGCAAGGTCTCGGTCTCCAGCTTCTCGACTTTGGCGCGCAGATCGGCCAGCTCGCGCGCCAGTTCGGCTTCGACCTTCTCCCCTTCGCGCGCCAGCTCGAAGTAGGCGGTAATGTCGTCGAGCCGCCGTCCCAGATCCGCCTCATCGGCGAGCGTCTCCTCCAGGCGTTTGCGCTCGCGCATCACCTGCTGCGATTGTTCGGGGTTCGACCAGAAGGCGGGGTCGGCGACTTTCTTTTCGATCGCGGCTAGTTGCGCGCGGAGCCGGGGCGCGTCAAAGGTACTCCCGCAGGTCGCGCGCCTTCTCGCGCACGGCCGTGAATTCGCGTTCCAGTTCGTCCAGCATGGCTCCGTTTCCTTCGCCGATCAGGTTCGGGCGGGGCGCAGCGCCCAAGCGAGCGCCGCTATCGTGATTATCGCACAGAGGAACGCGAACACATCGCCGTGGCGGGTGTAGAACGTGGTGGAGGAAACGAACCCGTAGGGCGCTACCAAGGCCGCCGCCGCGTCGCGCGCCGCCCTGGCCACCACGCGGCCCTCGGGATCGATGACGGCGGTTATGCCGCTGTTGGTGGCGCGCAGCACCCAGCGGCGGTTCTCGATGGCCCGCATGCGCGCCATGTTCAGGTGCTGCCGCACGCCGCCCGACTGCCCCAGCCAGGTGTCGTTGGAGATGTTCACCAGCACCTCGGCGCCGCCGGCCACGAACTGCCGCACTTCGTCTGGAAAGATGGCTTCAAAGCAGATGACGACGGCAATCTCGTGCCCGTCGATGCGCATCACGGTGCGCCGCTCGCCGGGGGTGAAATCGCCCACTTCCTTGGTCAGCGATTCGGCGAAGAACAGGATGCGGCGAAAGGGGACGTACTCGCCAAAGGGAACGAGATGCACTTTGTCATAGCGACCGGTCCACTCACCCTGGGGCGATATCAGCGAGGCTGAATTCAGCACCTCGGAACGGCGCGCAGATTCGGGCCCCGCCGGCCGCGTTCCCAGCGTCCCGGCGACGATCCACGAATCGGTGGCCTGCGCCGCCTGGCTCACCGGCTCGCGAAAGCGCGGGTCGCGTTCGTAGAACGGGGCCGGCGATTCCGGCCACACCACCAGGCGCGGCGACGGCGCCTGTTGAGACCCACTGGCGCTCAGCCGGCTCATGTGCTCGAGCGTCTGCTGGAAAAACTCCATCGTCCAGTTGGCGTCGAGGATGGGGATGTTCGGCTGCACCAGGACGGCGGTCTGGGCGGCCGGCGAGGGCGACGGCTTCATGACAACCCCAGCCTGCAGAGCCAGGACGCTGGCCAGCCCGGCCACCAGCGTCGCCCGACGGCGTGGGGCGGGCAGCAACCAGGCCAGCGCGAAGGCTGCGTTCACCACCACGATGGCGAACGAGAGGCCATAGACGCCGGTCACGGTCGCGATGCGCGCCAGCGGGACGTTCTCCACCTGCGATGTGCCCAGCAGGTCCCACGGGAACGGGCCGCTGCGAGCGCGCAACAGTTCTGCCGTTACCCAGAACGCCGGGGAGAGCGCCAGCGCCAGCCCCGTGCCCAGCCGCGGCAAGCGCGCCGCTAGGGCGAACAACATCCCGAACAAACCGTGAGGAATCGCGAAATACAGGCAGAAGAGCAGCAGCAATCCGGCCGCAATCAGCGGATGCAGATGCCCGTACACCCGCAGCGTGTCATAGATCCAGTAGCAACTGACTGCGATCCACAGGATGCCGGCGGTCCACGCCAGCAGGAATCCTTGCCCGGGCGAAGGACGCTCGCCGTCAGCGCGCGGACTGCCCAGCGCCACCAGCAGCGGCGCCAGGCAGATCCAGCCTAACCAGTAGAGGTCGGGCGCGGGAAAAACCAGCACCTGCAGGACGCCGGAGGCGATCGCCAGCAGCCAGGCCTTCTTCCCGATGCGCCGCACGCGGCGAGTGTAGCAAACGACCTCTGCTTTCCCGGCACCATTTGATGCGATAATCTTTCCGGCTCGCAGGCGAAGTATTTCTGCGGAGGAGAGCGTCGTGGACTGGCTCGCAACCTTGCTCGTATGGATCCTCGGAGCCATGTTCGTGGTCGGCATGGCAGGCGCCACTCTGGTTCTGCTCATTACCGCTGTCGAAGATGCGCGCATGTTGTTCGAGAAGGGGCCTGCGCCCGAGCGTTGACGCCTTCCTGCGCTGCGGCGTAGACTTCCCCGGTTTGTCAGCGGCCGCGAGAACTCGCGTGGCCGTTTCTTTTGCGGCCCATGTCAGCCCCTGATCAGGCTGTCCCTTCCGGTTCCAACCGGGTTCGCATCGTGGTCGCGACCTCGGTGATGCTCACCTTCATCTCCTTCTGGCGCGCCGCCGCCATCGTGCTCAACGACATGGGCTCGTCGGCTTTCTACGCCGGCAGCATCGCTGAACAGGCCGTGGGCAAGGCGGCGCCCTGGTTCGTCCTCGGCGTCATGCTGTTCTCGTTTACGGTCCGCGCCGTCTACGTGGAGAGCTGCTCCATGTTCGTGCGCGGCGGCGTCTACCGTGTGGTGAAGGAGGCGATGGGCAGCGGCCTGGCCAAGGTCTCGGTCTCTGCCCTGATGTTCGACTACATCCTCACCGGCCCCATTTCCGGCGTATCTGCAGGCCAGTACATCGGAGGCCTGCTGAACGAGGTTCTGTCCGCCGCCGACACGCATGGCTGGATCCCCCGCGCCGTTCACCAGCTTTTCGACGGGACCCCGCAGCTTCCGGTCAGCACCACTGCCGTGGTGGTGGCGATCGCGGTCACCCTCTACTACTGGTGGCAGAACATCAAGGGTATCGAGGAATCCAGCGAGAAAGCCCTGCGCGTGATGGAGGTCACCACCATCATGGTGGTGCTCCTGCTGGGCTGGTCCATATTCACTCTGCTGCGCGGCAACTACCGGCTACCGCCCCTGCCCATTCCCGAGAATCTCCAGTTTAGCGAAGACGCTCTCGGTTTCCTGAAGAACGCCGAGTGGCACAAGATGTTCGGCCTGTTCGGCATCATGGTGGCGTTCGGCCACGCCATCCTGGCCATGAGCGGCGAGGAAACGCTGGCCCAGGTCTACCGCGAACTCGGACATCCCAAGCTGCCGAACCTCAAGCGTACGGCGCTGATCATCGCCATCTACAGCTTCCTGTTCACCGGCATCTCTTCGCTGCTGGTGGTCATGCTGGTTCCCGACGAAGTCCGCATGCTCCCCGAGAACAAGGACAACCTGTTGGGCACCCTGACCATGTACCTCGCAGGCCCCGAGCTGTTGCGCTTGTTCTTCCGCGCTTTTGTGGTCATCGTGGGCTTCCTCATGCTTTCCGGCGCCATCAACACTTCCATCGTCGGCTCGAACGGCGTGCTCAACCGCGTGTGTGAAGACGGCGTCCTCACCGACTGGTTCCGCAAGCCCCAGAGGAAATACGGCACCACCTACCGCATCCTCAACATGGTGGTGGGACTGCAGTTGTTCACCATCATCGCCAGCCGAGGCGACGTCTACGTTCTCGGCGAAGCCTATGCCTTCGGCGTCATCTGGAGCTTCACGTTCAACAGCTTCTCCATGCTGGTGCTCCGCTTCAAGTACAAGGGTGTGCGCGGCTGGAAGGTGCCGCCCAACATCACCATCCGCGGGGTCGAGATCCCCGTGGGACTGGGCTCGGTCTTCCTGGTTCTGCTTTCCACCGCGATTGTGAATCTGTTCACCAAGTCGGTGGCGACGATTGCCGGCCTCATCTTTACCGGCGTCTTCTTCATGATTTTTGCCGTCTCCGAGCGCATCAACCAGCGCAAGCTGGCCCTCAGCGGCCGCCAGCTCCAGGAACACTTCTCGCTCCAGCACGAAGAAACTGTACAGCGCGAGACCATCGGCATCCGCCCCGGGAACGTCCTGGTCACCGTCCGCGACTACAACACCATGAACCACCTCAAGTGGGTGTTGGAGCGTGTGGACACCAAGGAACAGGACGTCGTGGTCATGGCGGCGCGCCTGATCTCCGGACCGGGCACAGGCGAGTACGACCTGAACACCGAGCAGGTCTTCAGCGACTACGAGCAGACCCTGTTCACCCGCGCCGTCTCCGTCGCCGAAAGCTACGGCAAGCACGTCTCCCTGCTGGTGGTGCCGGCCCGCGACGTATGGTCCGCCATCGTGCAGACCGCCAACTCGCTGGAATCCTCCGCCGTCGTCGCCGGCCTTTCCACCAAGATGCCTTCGCAGATGCAGGGCTTTTACCTGGGCCGCGCCTGGGAAGCCATGCCCGAGCCCAAGCGCCAGTTCGTGCTGCAAGTCGTCAAACCCAACTTCGAAGTCGAGACCTACCGCATCGGCCCGCACACGCCGGACCTGAAGACCGAGGACATCCACCTGGTCCACCGCCTGTGGCTCAACATCACCCGCGAACAGGGTTTGGAGAAGCTCCATCACTCGGACATCGTCTCCGCGGCACTCTCCCGCTTCGCGCGCGACTATGCGGGCCGAGATCGCGACGAAATCCTCAATCTGCTGAAGAAGAAGTGTAAGTGACGGCGTGTGGCGGGCGTGAGTGAGTCCGCGTTAGCGGACGAGCGGGAGTCCGCCGCCGTCATCCTGAGCGAGCGCGACCGAGTCCGCCGCGGCGGACGAAGGAGCGCGAGTCGAAGGATCTCGCTCTTTTCGCCTTCGGCCCTCCGCTTTCCGCTTTCCGCTTATTGCTTATCGCTTATCGCTTTTCGCTAGTTCACAGTTCGCACATCGCAGATCACCAATGTCCTATTTCCGCCGATACCTCACGAACTGATGATCTCCCGCTTTGCGGCAGCTCAGCCAGCGCCAATGCAGGGCGTCGTCCTTGGTGAAGCCCGGGCCGGCGAGCGAGGTGGGACGAAGCAGCGGCACCCCGTCGGGCTCGCCGGGAGCGCGTTCCTGCTTGACCGGGACCACCTGCCCTACTTCCACCGGCGAGACGGTAAGGAAGCGCTCGTCCACCAGTCCGGCGCGCGTCAGGTGCCCGTTCAAAGTCGGCCCGCCCTCGCTCAGCAAATAGCGCACATGCAGGTCGCGCCGCAGCAGGCGCAGGGCGGCCAGCAAGTCCACCCACCGGCCGCCTTCAACGGCGAGGACGCGCACGTGGGGCCGGGCTTCGCGGCCCTGCACACGCTTCGCCCCTTCATGCGTGGTGAGCACCACGGCGTCCACGTGGTCTCCGTCGAACGCGCGGTAGGCGGCGAGATCGAGGTCGCCCCTACCGGTCACGAAGATGCAGGTTTCGCGCCCGCGGCCCAGCCGCTGGCGTAACTCTGCCAGGTCCGGATGCACGATGCGATACACCGGCCCGCGCGGGCCGTAACTGCCGGAGGCGCATTCCTCCCGAAGCGTGTTCACGCCGACCAGCAAGGCGTCGGCGTGCGCGCGGAGCAGATCCATGAGCCAGCGGTCTTCTTCCGACTGCGCAATGTGGAAGCCGGAAGCCTGTCGCCCGCGCAATGACACGATGCCGTCCAGCGACTGCACGAAATTGGTGAAGACCCACGGCCGGTCTTCCGGCGCCGGCGGGAACCCCAGCCAGCCGTAGGAGCCGTACGCGGCGTCCTCCCGCTCGCCGGGCTCGCTCTTGTCGAAGAGGATCTCGAAGGGTCTCATTCGGCGATAAGCAACCAGCAATCAACAGTTAGCAGTTAGCACTTAGCACTTCGCCCGAGATCAATCGGGCCAGCCGTATGATCGAAAGCCGGCGGCCTTCCTTCGTGTTGCCGGAGCCTTCCCTGCGCCTGACGAAGGGTGTCCTTCGTGGTGAGGTTTCCGCAGTAGATTTGAATCCCTGCTCATCCGTGCGAATCCGTGGCCGGCACTTGCCTTGTGCCGATCCTGCCTCTAACGAACTCGACCATCTCTTGCGTCACGTACTCCGGCGGGCGGATGCGGAACATCGGGAGGCCGGCCACCGGCTTGAGCGACACATGTTCCCAGCGCGCCGCGTCCCCTGCGGACTCATGCACGATCACCGCATCCACCCGGTCCAGGAACTCGCGCGCGGATTCCTTGAAGTCGGCCACGCCGGGATTGAGCACGGTCAGGTAGAGGTCGGGGCGCAGGAAGCGCAGCACGCTGTTGGATTCGATGATGACGTTCTCTGAACCGGCCAGCTCGCGCCGCAAATCGGGCATCACCTCCGCCAGACGTCCCTGTTTCGCGCGCACCCACAGTGAGCGCGCCGCGCCCGCGGCCAGAAAGCGGCAGGTGTCGCCCCGCCCGCCTGCATCCTGCTCCTCGCTGATGTCGAACACATGCTCATCGACTGTGCAGCCGCAGGCTTCGCCGTTGATGCTGCACACACCGTGCCCGTACTGCGTGATCTTCACCGCCGTCCAGGCGAACTCCGGCAGCGCCGCAATCAGCCCCGCAACTACACTCGTCTTCCCAATATTCCTCGAATGCCCGCCGATGATGACAAGAGGCATTGCTCTTGACCGTTGGCTCTAGGCTCTTGGCCGGGTGCCCCGCCCTTGTCCCACCCGGTCTTGAGGCGACAGGGTGGGAGAAGCTACCTTTCTTTCCGAGCAAGTCGCGCCAACGCCGCCAGTTCCTTGAGGTACTCCTTGATGGGCCGCGCCGGAGTTCCCCAGAACACCACGCCCTTGCCGCGGATGACTTTTTTCGACGGGATGCCCGACTGCGCGCCCAGAATAGCTCCCTCTTCAATGCGCACATGGTCGGCGATGCCCACCTGCCCGCCCACGATCACGTCTTTTTCCACCACCGAACTGCCGGAGATGCCGGTCTGCGCGGCGATCACCACGTTCTCGCCGATGCGCACGTTGTGGGCCACGTGCACGAGGTTGTCCAGCTTGACGCCCCGCTCGATCACGGTGGGGCCGAGCGCGCCGCGGTCCACGGTGCAGCCGGCGCCGATCTCGACGTCGTCGCCGATCTCCAGCGTGCCCAGTTGCGGAAACTTCTCGTAGCGGCCCGTGGTCTCGTCGCGCACGTAACCGAAGCCGTCGCTGCCCAGCACGGAGTTGGCCAGCACCGTCACCCGGTTGCCCAGCGTGGTGCCGGAATAGATGGTGACGTGAGCATCCACGTAGCACTCCACGCCGATCTTCACCTTGGAAGAGATGCACGCTCCCGGCCCGATGCGCGTGCGTTCGCCGATGACGACGCTCTCACCGATCACGGCGTAGGGGGCGACCGAGACGCCTTTCCCCAGCTTCGCCGATTCGTGCACGATGGCGGTCGAGTGCACGCCCGGCTCCCTGCGCCGGTGCGGGCGGATGAACGCCGCCGCGCGGATGAACGCCAGGCGTGGCTTGGGGGAAATCAGCAGCGGCTTGTTCGTCTTCGCCGAAGCGCCGAACTCGCCCGTTACCACCGCACCCGCACGCGACGCCAGCGCTTCCTCCAGCAGAGCTTCGGACTCCGCGAACACCAGGTCATCCGGCTCCGCCGTGGGAATCGCGGCCACCCCGCCGATCTCCAGCGCGGCGTTTCCCACCAGCTTCGCGCCCGCGGCTTCAGCAATCTCTTTCAGGCTGTATTTCATGTCCTATTTAGCTTCTTCCCAATGGAGTATATGCCGATTGACTCTCGACGCTTGGCTGTTGGCTCTTGGCCTCTGGCCCTTGGCTTATTTGCTTACCGCTTATCGCTGACCGCCTGATTTAAGTTCGCAGTTCACAGTTCGTAATTCACCCTTCATAGAGCGAAGGTGCTCCTTCCGGCCTTGTCTTCCACCGCCGATGAACCCACAACCACTGGTCGGGATACTGGCGGATATGAGCCTCAATGGCCTGGTTGAACAGCGCGGTGTTGGCCACGGCATCGGCCTCATCGTCGCCCGTGCGAACCAGCGTGAGTGCCGGCTCGAAGCGGATGCGGTACTTGCGCAGGTGCTCGTCCCAGATGGTAAACGCCGGGACGACCGCGCAGTCGGTGCGCAGCGCCACCCGCGCCGGTCCGCTGGCTGTGCACGCCGGGATGCCGAAAAAATCAACGAATACTCCCTGTGGCGGAGTGATGTTCTGGTCCATCAGGATGCCGACCGTCTCCCCGGCACGCAGCGCGGAGAGCAGCCCGCGGGCAAAGTCCTGCTTGCCGAACGTGGTATTGCCGTGACGCGTGCGATAGGAATCCACCAGCCGCCCGACGTAGGGATTGTCCAGAGGCCGCACCACGATGTGCAGCGGATGGCCGTGGAGCGAGTGTACGAATGAGCCGAGTTCCCAACCGCCCAGATGCGCCGTCAGAAAGATGACGCCCTTGCCACGGCGGCGCGCTTCTTCATAGTTCTCGAAGCCGTCATAGACTGCCACCCGCGTGACGTTCTCCTTCGTGTAGCTCAGCAGCAGGCAGAACTCCGCCAGTTGACGTCCGAGGTGAACGAACAGCCGGCGCAGGATGCGGCGCCGCTCGGCGGACGATTTCTCCGGGAACGCCAGCTCCAGGTTGCGCAGGCCCACACGACGCAAACGCACGTGGAGCAGGTAGACCATCGCCGCGATGAGAATCCCCGCCGCGCGCGCCAGCGCCCGCGGCAGCGCGCCGATGCCGTGCACCAGCAGCCACACCGGCGCATACTCGAGTCGGTGACGCATCCCGGGTCGTCGAAAAATGCGTCCTAGTGTAACCTGCGGCGTGAAAGCGTCTCTGTTACATTAGGAAAATGCTTCGGAGCGCATTCGTGAGACATCTTCTGACTTTGGCCGCCCTCGCCGTTTTCGCTGCCCTCACGGCCTGCCAGGTCTCCACGCCCGGCAGCCTGGAAACCAAGGTCGTCAAAGAGGTGAAGCAGGTCACCATCGGCGGCAAGGACTGGAAGAATCCGGTCCCGGACACGAAAGAAAACGCGGCGGAAGGCGGCACGCACTTCCAGCATCATTGCCAGATCTGCCACGGCCTCGACGGCCAGAAGACCGGCGTCCCCTTCGCCGAAAAGATGGACCCGCCCGTCCCCGACCTGACCGAGAAGGAGATCCAGGAATACACCGACGGGCAGCTCAAGTGGATCATCGAGAACGGCATCGCGCCCTCGGGCATGCCCGCGTGGAAAGGCATCCTCACCGACGATGAGATGTGGAAGATGGTGCTCTACATCCGCCATCTGCCGCCCAAAGGAAGCCTGGGCGTTCCCGGCATCTACAAAGAGGAAGCCGAGGCGCACGAGCACACGAAGTCAGAGGGCGGCAAGACGCACACGCACCAGGACGGCAAGGAACACAAGCACTGAGGGTGAGGCGGGTCGCGCTACGGTTTCCCGCCCGCGGCCGTCTTCTCGCTCTCTTCTTCCGCCGGCGTCGAGTACCGTGCCACCGCGGTGAGGAACGGCGCCGAGCCTTCGGGCGGCGGCACCACGCCGGTCAGGATGGTCTTGAAGCGCACCATACGCCCGAAGAAGTCGCGGGTGGCGTCCTTGTCCTGATGGATGGCGGCGCCGTTCAGGCTCACGCCGGCGAACACGCCGCGCGCCCGCGAATACGTCAGCACCTGGGCGCGCAGCTTCCAGTCGGTCATGCCCTCGGCGTGGCGGCCCACCGGTCCCGCGGCCACGCTGGCATCCGCGCCCAGCTTGAACTTGCTCGAGAGCAGCGCCTGCATCCCGCGGTCGTCCATGATGATCATGATCAGGTCCACGGCTTCGCCGCCGATCTGCAGACCGAAGCTCCCGCCTTTCACCTGGAAGAACGCGGGCGCGCTCCACGCGCCGGTTTCCGTGCGGCAGGTGGCCACGCCTTTGCCGTAGGAGCCGCCCCAGCCGAAGCCCCCCTTCAGCATGGAAGGCACGACGGCGACACACTTCGCGGAAGTCATGACGCGCTCGGGAACGCCCCCGTCAGGCGCTTCCCAAATCTCTTTCAGAATGGACCCGGCATCCTCCAGCCGTCCGACTTCGTCCTGACGATCGCCCGCCCACGCCGGCGCGGAAAGCAGAATAACCAGCAACAGTGATGCGAATCTCTTCATGAGTTCACCTTGGCCGATAGTAATGCGCCCACGGCGCGCACGGTTGCCCAACCGCCGGTGGGGGAAGCAACTGAGTAACTAGGCCGCGAAGCCTCAATGAACAAGGTGTGCGTAGAGACGCAGCTTGCTGCGTCTCCCTGGAAAAGGCCCCATCAAGAACGGTCGCAAATCAGACCGGAGGCTCGCCCGCCACGGCGGGCATGGCCTCCGGCATTCGCGCGAAAAAACCTTCTGTGCTGCATGACGAGCCGCCCGCACGTGCGGGCGGCGCGTCGCTACTTCACTCTTCCTTCTCTTCTGCAACCGGCAGTGAAACCGGCTCTTGCAGGTGGAAGGTCAGGCTGGTTTCAGCGGGCAGAACGAAGTCCTTCTTGCCGGTCAGGGCTGCGCCGGCCAGGCCCGCACCCGCGCCGACCGGTCCGCCGATGAGCACACCCTTGCCGCCGCCGGCCAGTCCGCCGATGAGCGCGCCCACACCGGCGCCGCCGCCAATCAGCGCGATATTGCGCTTCTTATGGCTGCCGCCGACGCGCCCCAGGGTGTTGGTCTCAATCGCATAGGACTCGCCGTTCACCTCGATGGCATTCAGCTGCAACTGCAACTGGGCTCGGCCGCTCAGCCGTCCCGATTCTCGCGCATGCACCACCGTGCCGTGCGCCAGCGCGCCCACCGGGATCACGACCTTGCCATCCACCGTGACCGGCTGGGAAACGGTGGCGTGGAACGCGTCGCCCGGCCTGGCCGTACGCGAAGCAATCGAGTGATCCAACCGCACGCGAATCGGCGTGCCCGCTTCAACTGCGAGTGTCTCGTCAGCCAGAACGCCGCTCGTTACCACCGCCGCCCCGGCCAGAGTGATGATCAGTAGAGGAATGCCGACCAGCAACAAAGTTCTCTTCGTCAGGCTGATGCTTGGAAGCTTCATGAAGAACCTCCTTCCATAGGAACCTGCTCTTGCTGGCTACTCTTTGTCGGATGCCCGGGACGGTGGACGGAGATGCCCGCCTAAGCGATTGATAAAGCAAGGGATAGGAGATAAAACGGCCGGCGGCAGGCAGGTCCCTGGGTTACTGCTGCCAGCCGCCGCCCAGCGCCCGGTACAACTGCACTACCGTGAGCAATTCATCGCGCCGGACCTGAGCCAGCCGGAGCTCCGCGTCGAACAGATCGCGGTCGGCGTCCAGCGCATTCAACAGCGTATCCACGCCGCCGCGATACCGCATGTAGGAAAGCCGTGACCGGTCGCGAAGCGTCTCCACCAGCTCTTCCTGTTTGCCGCGAACCTCGCGCACCTTTTCATACTGAACCAGGCTATCCGACACTTCGCGGAACGCAGTCTGGATGGCCCGCTCGTACTGGATGAGGGCGACATTCCGCTGCGCTTCCGCCAGCCTCACATTCGAGCGGATGCGGCCGGCGGTGAAAATCGGCTGGGCCAATTGGGGCGTGAACTGCCAGGTGCGTGCCGGGCCGGTGAAAAGGTCGGAGAGGTCGTCGCTCTGGAACCCCAGGAAGCCCGTCAGGCTGATGCGGGGAAAGTACGCTGCCCGGGCCACTCCGATGATGGCGTTGGCAGCCACCAGGTTCTGCTCCGCGGCGCGGATGTCCGGCCGTCGCTCCAGCAGCGCCGACGGCAGCCCGGCCGGCACGGCCGGAGGCTGTTCCTGATCCCGCAGGGCCCGACCGCGCGCGATGGGTCCGGGATTTCTCCCTAACAACAGGCTGATCTGATTCTCGGTCTGCTCGATCTGCTGCTCCAGCCGGGGGATGGCTTGTGCGGCGACCAGCACCAACTGTTCGGCTTGCCGGACTTCCAATCTAGTAGCGAGGCCTCGCTGCTCCCGCTTCCGGATCAGCTCCAGGGAATCTTCACGCGTGGCCAGCGTACGCCGGGCGATCTCCAGCTCCATGTCCAGATCGAGCAGGTTGAAGTAGCCCGTGGCCACGTCGCTCACCAGCGTGGTCATCACCGCCCGGCGATTCTCTTCGCTGGCCAGCAGCTCCGCCCGCGCGGCTTCGGTCGAGCGGCGCAGGCGTCCCCAGACATCTACCTCGAACGAGAGCAGATTGAGCGCCACGCTGCCGAAGCTGCGCTCCTGTTCGAAGGGTATCGTGCCCGTCGAGGAGGTGCGCAGGGTGGTCAGGTCGGCGCCGGCCGCGACATTGGGGAACTGGTCTGCGCGCCTGATGCCCACCGCAGCGCGCGCGGCTTCCACGCGCGCCACCGCCTCCCGCACGTCGTAGTTCTCCTGCAGCGCCATACGGATCAGTTGCTGCAGTTGCTCGTCCTGGAACACCTCGAACCATTTCGCATCGGCCAGCGAGGCCGGGTCCGGCGACGGGGCCGCGCCGCGAAACGCCGCCGGCGGCACTACGGCCGGCCGCTGGTACTTCGGGCCGACCGCGCAGCCCGCAAGCACCGTGGCTGCCGTGAGCACGGGGATCAGCCGCCACTTCATGGCTGAGCGACCTCCTGCGCCGCAGCCTGGTATGCGGGAAGTGGGAACTGGCCGCCGAATTCATCCGCTGCCGCCTCGGTCGAGATCTGCGGCGCACGCGCCCGCGAAACCAGCATGTAGATCGAAGGCACCACAAACAGCGTGAGCAGTGAGCCCACGATCATGCCGCTGACCAGCATGATTCCGATGCTGTTGCGCGCACCCGCGCCCGGCCCAGTGGCAAGAATGAGCGGAAAGTGCCCCACGACGGTGGCAGCGGTGGTCATCAGGATGGGCCGCAACCGCGTGCCGGCGGCTTCGAGGACCGCGGCCAGCTTTTCTCTGCCCGCTTCCTGCAGATGGTTGGCAAACTCCACGATGAGGATGGCGTTCTTCGAAACCAGGCCGACCAGCGTGATCAGTCCTACCTGGCTGTAGATGTTGAGCGTGGTCAGCCCCAGGAACGAGAACAGCAGCGCTCCGGAAAGGGCCAGCGGCACCGAGCCCGCCAGGATGATGAACGGGTCGCGGAAGCTCTCGAATTGCGCGGCCAGCACCAGGTAGATGAGGATCCCGGAAAGCAGGAACGTGCCCAGGAACTTGCTCCCCTCGACCCGCAACTGGCGCGACTCGCCGGCGTAGTCGAGGGTGAAGCCCTGGGGCAGGATTGCCCGTGCCTCGTTCTCCAGGTAGCTCAGCGCCTGGTCGAGCGACACCCCCGGCGGAATCACGCCCTGGATGCGCACCGCGTTAAGTTGCTGGAATTTCTTCAGCTCCCGCGGCTCGGTGGACGTGCGCAGCCCGGCAAAGGTGGATAGTGGCACCAGCTTGCCGTCCGAGCCGGTGACGTAGATCTCCGACAACTGCTCGGGCGTCAAGCGCTCCGCGCGCTTCACCTGCGGGATGACCTTGTAGCTCCGCCCCTGGATGCTGAAGCGGTTCACATAGTCCCCGCTGAGCAGCGTGGAGAGGTCCCGGCCCGCCTGGCTGAGGTCCACTCCCTGCGAACGCAGCTTGTCGCGGTCGAACACCACTTCGGCCTGCGGCTGGTCGAACTTCAGGTCGGCGTCGGCATAGATGAACATGCCGCTGGCATATGCCTTCTGCACCAGTTGGTTGGCGAATTGCGTGAGCTGTTCCGGCTCCGCAGCCGAAGCGATCACCAGGTCCACCGGGAAGTCTCCGCCTCCGGGCAGCGGCGGCGGCGTCAGCGGGATCACCCGGATGCCGGGGACCTTCGACAGCGGCCCCATCGATTCCACCAGGAGCTGCTGCGTGTCTTTGCTGCGCTGGCTCCAGGGCTTGGTCACCATCCCGCCGAAGCCGCCCGTGGGAGACGTGATTTGAAAGATGCTCGCGGCCTCGGGGAATGAACGGTAGACATCGTGGACCCGCTGCGTGAACAGCTTGGTCTGGTCGAGGGTGGAGTTGGGAGAAGCTTGGATGATCCCGAAGACCACGCCCTGGTCCTCCTTCGGCGCCAGTTCCCGCATGGAGAACATGTAGAAGGGCAAGGCCAGCAAGGCCAGGATCGCCCACAGCGTCAATACCACCGGCCGGTAACGAAGCGTTCCGGAAAGCAGGCTGGTGTAGCCGGCTCGCACGCTCTCGAAGCGGCGATTGATCCAACCGGCAAAGCCACGTTCCGTGTCGCCGGCCCGCAGCAGCTTCGAACCCATCATGGGCGAAAGCGTCAGCGCCACCACGCCGGAAACGATCACGGCCCCGGCCAGGGTGAAGGCGAACTCCCGGAACAGAGCTCCGGTCAGGCCGCCCTGCAGGCCCACCGGGGCGTACACCGCGGCCAGAGTGATGGTCATCGCGATGATCGGGCCCACCAGCTCCCGCGCCGCATCGAGCGCGGCACGCTGCGGCGGCTTGCCGCTGTGCAGGTGCCGCTCGACGTTCTCCACCATCACGATGGCGTCATCCACCACCAGTCCGACCGAAAGCACGATGGCCAGCAGCGTGAGCAGGTTGATGGTGAAACCGGCCACCAGCATCAGGAACACGGCGCCGATCAGCGAGATGGGAATGGCGACAATGGGGATGAGCACCGACCTCATCGAGCCCAGGAACAGGAAGATGACGAGGATGACGATGATCAGCGTCTCCGTCAGCGTGCTCAAAACTTCATCGATGGCATCCTGGATGTATTCCGTGGAATCGTAGGGGATGCCGACCTTCATCCCGGCCGGCAACTGCGCCTCGATCTCGGGAATCGCTTTCCGCACCTCCTTGATGACCTCGAGCGAGTTGGCGGTGGGCAGCACCCAGATACCCATGAAGGTGGCCGCTTCCCCGTTGAAGCGCACGTCCTCGTCGTAGTTCTCGGCGCCCAGCACCACGTCGGCGATCTCGCCCAGCCGGACGACGACTCCGTTCTCCTCCTTCACCACCAGTTGGCGGAACTCCTCCGGCGTGCGCAGGTCGGTGTTGGCCACCAGGTTCACCGACACCATCGAGCCTTTCGTGCGTCCCAGGGCGGAAAGATGGTTGTTGCGCGCCAGGGCCTCCTGTACCGCCGAGGGCGAGATTGCCAGCGCGGCCATCCGGTCCGGCTTCAGCCAGATGCGCATGGCGAACGTGCGGTCGCCGAGAATCTCGGCGCGCTGCACCCCGCTGATGGCGCTCAGCTTGGGCTGCACCACTCGCGTCAGATAATCGGTGATCTGGTTCTGATCGAGGTCGGTGGACGAAAAGCCGATGTACATCGCCGCGAACTGCGTGTCGGCGGTCTCCAGTTCGATCACCGGAGCCTCGGCCTCGGGAGGCAGATCGTTGCGCACCTGCGCGACCTTGGCCTGGATCTGCGTCAGCGCCGCATTGGTGTCATAGTTCAGCTTCAGGTGCACGGTGATCGTGCTCAGCCCGAGCGTGCTCGAGGACTCCATGTAGTCGATGCCGTCGGCGCTCGCGATCACCCGCTCCAGCGGCGTGGTGATGAATCCACGCACCAGGTCGGCGTCGGCGCCCACGTATACGGTCGAGACCCGCACCACCGCGATGTCGCTGCGCGGGTACTGGCGCACGCTCAGCGACCGGATGGACTGCAGCCCGGCGATCAGGATCACCAGGCTGACCACCATCGCAAGCACCGGCCGTTTGACGAAGATGTCGGTGAATCGCATGGCGTCCTCAGCTATCCTCAGGCTTGGGAGCCGGATTGTTCCCCGGCTGCACTTCGTTGTTCACCTGGACGGCGGCGCCGTTGCGCAGCTTGAACACCCCTGAGGTCACGACTTCATCGCCCGGATTCACTCCGGAGACCACGCCCACCTGGTCGCCCCGCGCCCCTTCGACTTTGACGAACTGCTGCCGCACCCCGCGGTAAGTCCGGCCGTTCTGGTCCGTCAGGTCGGAGACCACGAACACCGAGTCGCCATAGGGCGCGTAGCTGATCGCCGAGGCCGGCAGCGTCACCACCGGGCGGCTGGCGCCCAGCCCAAGCGCGGCCCGCACGAACATTCCGGGGCGCAGCTTGCCTTGCGGATTCGCCAGCGTCGCCTGCACCTGCACGTTGCGCGTGCGTTCGTCCACGATCGAGTCAATCGCCGTCACCCGGCCCTCGAACTCCACTCCTGCCAGGTCGTCGGTGGTGACGCGCACGTTATGCCCGACCTTCACCTGGCCCGCCACCTGCTGCGGCACGCCGAAGTTCACGTAGATGGGGTGCAGCGCTTGCAGCGGGACGATCGCGCTCCCGCCCGAAACGTACTGTCCCAGGTTCACCTGGCGTATGCCGAGGATCCCCGAGAAGGGCGCACGGATCGTCTTGCGCTCGATGGTCGCCCGGATCTCCGCCACCCGGGCCTCGGTAGCTCTCTGCTCGGCGGCCGCACGGTCGTACTCCGCCTGGGAAATCACGCCTTCGTTCACCAGGCCCTGCAGCCGCTCGAAGTTGACCCGGGCCAGATCGCGCTGCGCCTCCGCGGCCACCAGTTGAGCTCGCTCCTGCCGGGTATCAAGCTCCACCAGCACGTCTCCCTCGCGCACCGGCTTGCCGGACTCGAAGGCGATGCGATCGACAATGCCGGGAAGGTCCGCGCTCACCGTCACGCCCTGGACCGCCACCACCGTGCCGATCGCCGACAGCGTCGCCGGCCATTCCTCTTGTTGCGCCACGATCGTGGTCACCGCTTCAGGAGGCGGCTGGAAGCCGGCCTGTGCCGCTGCCTGAATCTGCTGGAACTTCACAAAACCAAGGCCGCCCAGGACTACCGCGACCACGCTCAACATCAGAATCATTCGCTTCGTCATGATTGCCTTCACCTTCCACTTGCTTGGTCTCTCATCGTCCTTTGCCTGTGCCGTCCACGGTCAACGGATTCCGCTGCGCCAGCCTCGGTGACCCGCAGGCTTTCGAGGTATCGCGCCAGGCCCGCCCGGCAATGGTCCAGCGGGCTGCGGCTCTGTGCGCTCTTGGCCAGCGAGATGCTTCCTTCCAGCGCCGCGGTCAGGAAATCGGCGGCCTCAAACGGATCCAGGTCGGCTCGCACCTGCCCTCTGGCCTGGCCGCGCCGCAGCGCCTTCGCGATCCCGTTCCTCCACTCCCGGTACAGGCCCTGCAGCCGCTTGCGGAAGCCTTCGTCGAGCGGCGACATCTCCTGCGCCAGGTTGTTCAGCGGACATCCCAGCCGTTGGTCGTAGTGCGGGAAACACTCCTTCCGCAGCAGCACGGCCAGCAGCCCGTCGATGGGGTCCTCTGCCTGCTCGATGGGGCGCACCCAGTTCGCCAGGATGTGGCCCCGGATCAGCTCATCCACCACCGCGTAGCCGAGTGCGCGCTTGTTGCGGAAATGGTGGTACAGCGCCCCTTTGGTCACGCCCGCTCGCGTCAGGATCTGCTCCAGGCTCGCCGCCTGGTACCCGCAGCGATAGATCTCCTGGAACGCTGCCTCGAGCAGCGTCTTGCGAGTCAGGTCCGGATTCCGCTCCAGCGGAGGCATTGTTCCCTCTCCCGCCCGGCTAACATACCGAACGGTATGAAGCTTCGATGCCGCTTGAGGGGCGGAGGTCGCAGAAAAAACTCGTGGAACGCCTCGCGCGGTGCACAAAAACCTGGGACCAGCCGCAGGGAAGCCGCCTGGTCCCAGAAAATTCTGCCGCTGCTGGTCTTACCGGGGCCGCGTCGCGCTGGCCGCTTCGATCGGAATCCCGATCACGTCGCCGCTCACCACCAGTTCGACGCGCCGGTTCTGCTGCCGCCCGATGGAAGTGTCGTTCGATGCGATCGGGTGCGATTCTCCGAAACCCAGGCTCCCGATCGCCGAGGACGGAACGCCCTGCTGCACCAGGAAATCGCGTACCGCCGCCGCGCGTCTTTCCGATAGACGCTGGTTGAATTCCTCCGTGCCGACGCTGTCGGTGTGGCCCTCGACCTCCAGGCGCAGCCCGGGATGCGCCAGGATGATGCCCGCCACTTTGGCCAGCTTCTCGCGCGCCGCCGGCCTCAAGGTGTGGCTACCCGACTGGAACAGCAGGTCGGGCATGTTGACCACCAGTCCGCGCACCGTCTCCCGCGTATCCAGGATGCGGTTAAGCTGATCGATGATGGCGCCGCGCAGTTCCAGCTTCTCCTGCTCGGCTTCCTGCTTCTCGCGCTCGGCGCGATGGGCGGCGAGTTCAGCCTGGCGCCGTTCGCGCTCAGCCTCCTCGCGTGCGCGCTTCGCGGCATCGGCTTCCAGTTGCACCTGGGCACGTCGTTCAGCCTCGGCCTCGGCCTCAGCTTGAGCTGCAGCCTCACGGTCCACCAGGGCCGCCTGCTGTACCTCCTGCTGCTTGCGGACCGCCACCAGGCGGGCGTCCTCGGCGGTCTGCGCCGCCTCGCGCGCCGCCATGATGATGGTGCGCTTCTTCGCGCCCTGCTGGTGATAGCCCTCTGCCGTGCTCAGCAGCTGCTCGGCCTTCTGGTACGTCTCGCCCGCGTACTGTTGGGCTCCTGCCCAGCGCGCCACTCGCAGCGCGTTGCGCGCTTCGTACAGCTCCAGTGGCGTTTTCTTGTCCAGCTCCAGAGGACGCAACTCGTCGGGGCTTACGTTCGCCGTGTACTGTCCGCGCTGCAACAGCTCGTAGCGCGCGTCAATCTCCTGGATTTGGCCCTTGGTTCCGCGCCGCACCACATTCTCCAGAACCACCACGTCGCTCGGCTGCGTCACCGCGAAGTGCGGCTCCGCCGTCACCACCAGCCCGAAGGCCTGCAGCTCGGTGGTTACGTTCAGCTTGCTCTTGGTGCCGTTCAGCAGCACTTCACCCAGGTTCGTGGCGCGGCCTTCCGGCGTGATGGCCCACAGGACGTAGGTCAAATACTCAGGGCCGAACCGCGTCGCCGGTGCGAGATCGTCGAACTCCACTTCGATCTCGATGTAGCCTTGCTTGCTCTCCACCTTGGCTTCACCGCGCCCGTCCGGAAGCAGCGGCGTGCCGCGAAAGTCGATCGTCGTCGAGCCGCCGCGATGCCGATAATTGATGGCTTTGGTGGTGCGTCCCACCACCGTCACGCGATACACCGGGATCTTATCGGCAGCCGGCGGTGGATGGCTCGGTTGGACTTGCACTTGGGAATGGGCCGGAAGAATCAGACAACCGCAGGTCACGAGCGTGACCAAGGTCTCTCGTAACATGAGTGCACTCCTTTCTATGAACCGCCGGGGATGAGCGCCGGTTCCGGCGGGCTGGAAAAACCCGCCGGAACCGGCTGCATTCCCTCAGATCAGTGCCTTGCGTACGAAGGACTCGCCGCCTAGCTCACCGGCGGCATGGAAACGGGCTCCGTGAGGCGGAACTGCAGCGGCGTCTCCGCCGGCAGGCGAAAATCCTTCTTGCCCGTCAGTGCGGCCACGGCGATTCCTGCGCCGGCGCCGATGGGGCCGCCGATCAGGGCGCCCTTGCCGCCCGCCGCCAGCGCTCCGATCAGCGCGCCGCCACCGCCGCCGCCGCCGATCAGCAGGATGTTGCGCTTCTTGTGATTCCCGCCCACGCGCGTGATTCCGCTGGTCTGCACTTCATACCAGCGGTCGCCCACCTGGATGGCATCCAGTGTCAGTTGCAGTTGGGCCACGCCCTTCAACCGGCCGGATTCCTTGGCATATGTCACCAGGCCGCGGGCGCGCGCGCCCTCCGGAATCACCGCCGTGCCGTCCACCACAACCGGCCGCGTAACCGTGGCCGTGAACATGTCGCCCGATCTCACCTGGTTCGTGGCCAGACTGTGGTCCAGCCGCACATGCAGCGCCGTGCCCGCCGGAACCGTTAGCTCACCCTGCGCCGCCAGAGTTGTGCTCGCCCAAACCAAGGCCGCTAAGATCGGAATCGCCAGAATCAGATAAGTGCGCTTGGAAAAACTCATGACCATCACCTCCTGGGATTACCTTTAACTGGGATGGCCGCAGTTAGCCGAGGGGTGCCTCCACAATCTATTGATTCCAAAAGACATGACGAGAATTCTGTGGCCAAACAACACACCAAATCGGCCAAAGCGCAGCAGAAATGCTGCTAAATGGGAGAAATGTGCCTTATAAATCAATACGATAAGAGGATTGCAACCGTAACCCTAGGTTCTTCAATGGGATAGAGGAAACCGCCAAAACCGGGTCGGCCGCTCCATCGGGCACGTCACAGAATCGCTAACAGGTTTCAGGCCAAAGTTTTAAGGGCTGGAACCGGTGACCCTCATCGCCGATCCCAGCCCCTGTCTCCCAGGTTCTGTGGTAGGTGCGCGGAGTATGCGGCACCGGACGGTCGCGGCCAAGATTACCGAAGGCCAGCGTCCTGGTGCGCCTTCCGCCGGTTACCCAGGTTACCGCTCTTATGCTGAGTGGGCCGAAACCAGCGAGTGGGTGATGGCGTGCACGGAAAGCTCGATGCGGTTCTTCACGCCCACCTTGCGCATCAGCTTGGCGACGTGCGCCTTGACAGTGCGTTCTTCGATGCCCATGGCGGCGCCGATCTCCTTGTTCGACCGGCCTGCCACCAGGTGCTCCAGGACTTCTTTCTCCCGGTCGGTGAAGGTGACGCGTCCCGCCGGGAAGATGCGGCCGGGCGCGGAGGTGACGCGCTCGATGAACATCGAAAGCACGCGCCGCGGCGCCCACACCGAACCCTGGCACACGATGCGGATGGCCTGCACGAACTCCTGCGGGCTGGCGGCCTCGTCCACGTAGCCTTTGGCGCCCGCCATCACCGCCTTCAGGATGGTCTCATCGTCGGCCCCCGAGCCGGTCACGATGATGCGCAGATCGGGCCGGGCAGCCTTCACGCCCGCCATCACGTCGAACAGGTTCTGCCCGCCGCGGCTGCCCAGCAGCACCAGGTCGATGTCGGAGCGCGCCGTGATCTCCGCCAGCGAGGCCGCGCCCACGATCTCCAGGTCCGGCTCAGAGTCAAACAAGGCGTGAAAACCCACCAGCCGCAGCGGATCCGTCTCCACCACGGCAATGCGCGTGCCCGGCTTCTCCGCCTTCTTCGACTTGGAGTCCTTCGTTACCAAGGTGCGCGTAGCATAGCGGCATTGGGCCAGGATGAAAAGAGTCCGGAAGGACGTGAACTGCAGTAACCAGTGGTCAGTGGCCAGTGTTCAGTGGCCAGTGGTCAGTGGTCAGAACGATTGATGAGGGCTGACTTGACGATTGCTGATGGGCCTTCCCTTCGTGTTGCCTTCGCGTCCTTCGTGGTTCGCTTTTGGCTTTTGGCTCTTAGCTCTTGGCCTTTGGCTCTTGGCTTTTGGCTTCTAGCTCCCTAGCGGCTAGCCGCACGCTGCCGGCCGCCAGCCGCTTCTTGGTTCTTGGCTTTGGCCCTTGGCTTATCGCTTATTGCTTATCGCTCACCGCCGCGACTTTCCCATCTCGATACACCACAAGAAGCGGCCTTCCATCCCGCGGATAAGTTACGCGTTTGACGCCGGGCTCGGTCTCCGGCTCGGGCCTCCCCATGCCTACCGCGAAGGTCACCTGGAACTCGTTCATGCCGGGCAGCACCTGATGGCGCTCGACGGCCGCCCAGGTGTCGGCGGGCCAATGACGGTAGAGCTCCCGCGGGTCCTGGATGAAGAGCATCTCGTCGGCATAGATCCGGAACTCGCCCTTGCGCTCGGCGCCGAAGGGGAAGGCGTAGCTCTTTCCTTCCTTTTCGAATACCGCCATCACCTGGCGCTGGTCGGGCGAGCCGGGGGAGCGGTCGAGCACGACCTGCTTGATCTCCAGCCGCTCGATGGGACCGAGCAATCCGGCAGGATGGCCGAAATCCGAACGCTTCCGCACTTCGTCCCAGGGATAGAACGTGAACCGGTAGCCCTCACGCACCCACACCGGCTGCCTGGTAAGTTGCTCGGCGGACTTCAGGTCATAGGCGTGCAGCTTCTTGGGAACCACATAGTAGTCGGCCGGGAGCGGCGGCGTCGCTGCCTTCTGCGCAGCTTGTTCCAAATCTGCGGTAGTCTCACGCCGTTCCTGGAACACGCGCACCAAGCGAATCGTGGCCACGATCATCAAGAACAGCAGGACAACCTGGATGCGGCGACGGAGTTGGGGAGTGAAAACCACCGTTTCGAGTTTCCAGTTTCGAGTTTCTAGCAGGTCTTCCTGAGCGCCATTGTACTCATGTCTAGGATGCGGCTTCGGTGGCAGAGGCGGCCTCAGGGAGAGCGCCAGCCGCGAGGGCGGGTTCCTTCTTCCCTGCTTCTTCCTCTTCCATTTCCTCTTCCTTCGGTTCGTCCTCCTCGAGGTCGAGTTCGATGGGGTTGTAGTCACGGTCGAGGACAAGGTCGCCGGGCCAGTGTTTGAGTTTGACGCCGGGCAGGTTGGCGTGGGCGATCTGCAGGGCGTAGAGCATGAGGGCGGCGCGGCGAGGGCGAATCTGGCGCGCGCCGAGAGCGTGGAAAACGGCGGAAGTTGCGACCTGGATGGCGTTGGCGTCCTCGAGGACGGGCAGGTCGAGGGTTTCGAAGACGTCGGTGTCCTTCACGGACGCCTGGCAAGCGCGACGCAGGACCTCGCGGCGCTGGCGGTCGCGGAGGTGGAAGTAGCAGAAGTACTCGCGCTTGAGGGCAGCGGACCCGCAGAAGGTACCGTTGGCCTTGACGTGACGGCAGAGGCGAAGCTGGGACATGGCTGAGACTCCGGTAGATACCCCTCCCCCCATTTCCGTTAAAGTATTGAAAAGGCGCTGGTTAACGAGAGGGAAGCGGGCAAAATATTGAGGCCAAAGAGATTAAGGGTCAAAATATTCATAACAAAGCGGTTATTGCACAATGCGATTCAATCACGTGAGAGTATAGCATGACATAGCGGTTTGTCAAGGAAAAAATGCAGCAATAAGCAATCAGCGATAAGCTAGGAATCCGAACCCTTTCGCTCCTTAGGGCGGGAGCATGACGGCTACAGCCGCCGGGTGCGGAGGGGGGTGGGGTTAGGATAGTGCACGCATGGCCCCGAAAACCGTCCAGTGCGAGACGCGCGGCGAGCGCGCCGAAGCCTTCGTCTGTCACCACCTGATCGGCGACGACGCTATCGGCCGAGGCTTCAACCGCAATGAGCCGACCGAGGACAATCCCTTCCCCGACGCCTGGTGCGACGAGTGCGAACTGATCCGTGCCACCCACGATGGTTGGAACGAGGAATCGGAGAAGCTGACCCAAATCAGCCTGCTCTGCTCCGACTGTTACAACCGTGCCCGTATCCGCAACACGCGGACGGGCGTCACTCTCGACGACCTCAAGGAAATGCGCTGGAAATGCGGTCATTATGAGGAATGGCACACGGGCGCTCCCCTCGATTTCGGCTATGACGCACCCGGCTACTGGTCGCCAAAGGACCAAGAGCGTACTCGCTTCCTAGAGCGCTTACCGGTCTGGCTCATCAAACCGTGGGCAACGTTTCTCGACGACAACTTCTGCTCGTCGAACTCCTGGTGTAGGCCGCCATCATCATTCCCGGACTGCTGATCTTCGGCGTTTTGAAGAGCGCACGCCGGCCTGGAGACGCTTGCTGAAGCACGGGATGGTGCTGGGAATCAGCTACGGGTTGTGGCGAACGGTGGGCCGCCCTGGTCGTGGCTGTGGCTGGTGGCGATGGCGGCCATCGGGCTGAGTGTGCATTTCTGGTGGACCCGCAAGCACGGCATCCATCCGCTGACTGCGGAACCAAAAGAAAAATATTACGCCTTGCGAGGTTGGAAGGCCTAAGCCGGGTGGCAGACGGCAATCTCTGCCGGCAGAGAAAGACTCTAGTGCACATGCCGCGAGGCGGCTGAGAAGGGCCCCGGGCGGTAGTAGGGGTTCTCATGGACGCCGTCGGCGTGCACCGCGAGCCGATGCTGCTCCAAGCCGCCCTTGAGGATCATGCGGCCGGGCAGGGTGCGCACGTCGTACATGCAGACCACCACGCAGGGGAAGCCGGTGATGAGCGCGTCCACGCGGTTCTCCAGTTCGAGCACATCGTTCTCGCCCGCGGGCAGCGGATCGCGTCCCAGGCCGAGGTTGCCGAGGAAGCGGATGGCGGTAGAGCCGGAGTTCAGGGCGGCGTGCATCACGTCGCTGATGTCGGAGAGTGTGACCTCGGCAGCGGCGTGGCGGCGCAGCACAGTCAGTTCGCGTTTCTGGATGAGCAGGTCGGGGTCGTATCCCTGCGCACGCAGAGCCATGAGGACTTTTTCCAGCGCCTCGTCGTGGCCGAAGGCGATGCAATGCTCGCCCTTGCCCAGTCCGGGATGGAAGAAGCGCACGCCACGGTCAAAGTCCTGGTCGCTCTCCCAGAAATAGATGAGGTGGGAGCCGAGCGGGACGCGGTCGCCGGTAATGCCGATGGGGATTTCCAGCGGCGCGGGGACGACCTGGGCCGAAGCGGAAGCCGCATGCTCCTGCAGGCGGGCACGGAGGCGCTCGGAGAAGCCGGCGGGCAGATCGAATGCCTTGCCGTCGCCGACCAACTGCACCAGATTGCGGGCGCCGTCGAGCACGGCGCTGCAGCGCTTGCAGGCCTTGAAATGTTCTTCCATGCGGAGGCGCAGGGCGGGGTCAAGGTCGTTTTCCACGTAGTTGGAGATCTGGCGCCAGACTTCTTCGCAACCGATCTCGACGACGTGCGCCTCGGGCATCCTGGCGATTATAGGACGGGACAGAGACGGCCAAGCTGGAATTTTTCGGAAAGCAAAACCGAGGTCCCTCGCTTGGGTTTCCCAAGCTGGTGAGTTCGCTTGGGTCCCTCCCGCGCTCGAGATGAAGGCAGCCAGAGGCGAGCAAGTAAGCGGCCGATTGGATCGGTCTCCCTTTTTCCTTTTTCATTTTTCCTTTTTCCTTCACACTGTCGGCCATGCCGGTGTTCGCGGCGGTGGATATCGGGTCGAACTCGGTGCGGCTGAAGATCGCGCGCCTGGCGCGGCGGCGGCTGGAGCCGCTGCACGAGGACCGCGAAGTGACGCGGCTGGGCGAATCGGTATTCGCTGCCGGGCTGCTGGCGCCGCAGGCCATGGCGCAGACGGTGAAGGTGCTGGAGCGCTTCCATCGCGCGGTGCAGAAGCATGGCGCGGACGCGGTGCGGGTGGTGGCGACCAGCGCGCTGCGCGACGCGCGCAACGCCCAGGCCTTCAGTGACTGGGTGCACTCCACGACCGGCTGGCGCGTGGAGGTCATCTCGGGCCTCGAGGAAGCGCGCCTCATCCACCTGGGCATCCTGGCCAGTCTGCGGCTGCCGGAAGCTCCGGTGCTGCTGATCGACCTGGGCGGCGGGAGCTGCGAGCTGACCGTCTCGGCGCGCGGGCACATTCGCGAAACGGTGAGCCTGCCGCTGGGCGCGGTGCGCCTGACGCGTGAGTTCCTGGAGCACGACCCGCCCAAGAAATACGAGATGGAACGGCTGCGCGAGTTCATCGCCGAAGAAGTCGCCCGCAACGCACCAGGAATAGCGGCGGCGCGTCCGCGACTGGTGATCGCGACCTCGGGCACGGCGGCGGCGATCGCGGGCTACATGGCATCGCGCAAGCGCGAGGGCCGCAGGCGCGGACGGCGGAAGGAACGGCGCGTGGTGGTCTCGCGTGCGGCCGCGACGAAACTGGCGAAGAAGCTGGCCAAGATGAGCCTGGACGAGCGCATGCACCTGCAGGGCATCGGGCCGCGACGGGCGGAGATCATCGTGGCCGGCGCCACCGTCTTCGCGGAGGTGATGCAGCGCTGCGAGCTGCGCTCCTTCCGCTATTCGCCGCTGGGCCTGCGCGACGGAGTGCTGGCGGAGATGGCCGCCCATTACGACCGGCGCACGCGCTCGCGCCGGCAGATCGAGAGCGACCGCTGGGACGCGCTGCTGCGCGCCGGCGAGCACTACCAGGTGGACATGCCGCACGCCCGCAAGGTCCGGGACCTGGCGATGGAGCTGTTCCGCCGGCTGCGCCGGGTGCATCGCCTCCCGCCTGAGTACCAGGAGTGGCTTTCGGCGGCGGCCATGCTGCACGAAGTAGGCAACTTCATCAACCGCGCCGGGCGCTGGCGGCACAGCTATTACATCATCGCGCACTCGGAGATCTTCGGATTCACGCCCGGGCAGCGGAGGATCATCGCCGCCATGGCGCGGTATCTGGGCAAATCGAAGCCGGCCTCCGGCGATCGCATGGTGAAAGTGCTGTCGGCGGCGGACCGCGTGCGGCTGCCCAAGGCCGTCTGCCTCATCCGGCTGGCGGCGGCGCTCAACCAGGGACGCCGCGACGCCGTCACCGGCCTGGCCGCACAGGTGAAGGACGGGCGCGTCGCGCTGCGTTTGAAAGCGCGGCGGCGCACCGGGGCCGATCTGGAACTGTGGGCGCTGGGCAAAGAGCGCGGGTACTTCCGCGAGGTGTTCGGGCGGGAATTGGAAGCAAGACTCGCGTAGCGCGGTTCAGGCTCTATTTCTTGCTCTTGGAGCGCGAGCCGGCCGCCAGGCTTTCCTGAACGGCGCGCACGAGTTTGGGTGTGAGCACCCAGTGCAGCAGGGCGCCGCGGCGGTCCACTTCGACTTTGGCCACCGCGCCCTTCTTCAGGTCGAAAGCGGATTCGGCGGAAGCGCCGCCCAGCAGGCGTCCGAGGAACTCGCTGAGATTGGGATTGTGGCCGACCACCATGATGGCCTCGGCGCGCTCGTGGCGTCCGAGCAGTTCGCGGAACTGCGCGAAAGTGGCTTCGGGCCGCAGAGCGTCGTCGAGGATGAGCCGCCCTTCGTGCCCCATCTCGTTGCCCACCAGCGACGCAGTTTGCGAAGCGCGCTTCAGCGGGCTGGAAACCACGGCGTCCACGTGGGCGTCCAACGCCGCCAGAGTACGGCCCATCAGGCTGCATTGCTCGACTCCGGACTCATCGAGCGCGCGCTTTTCATCCTTGACCGGATCGTTCTTCCTCTGGCCGGCGCTGGCGTGACGCACGAAGTAGACGATCATTTTCCGGGGCTCATCTCAGCAGGAAAAGATTACAGAGAGATTAACAGATGATGAAACGTTGGGGAGGAATAAGCGCAATAAGCAATAAGCGATAAGCAATCAGCACTTGGCCCCAGGACGATTCGTGCGAATGGGTGAAAACGTGGGGTTCGAATCGTCTTCTGGCCGTCTCGGCGCACTTGGCGGGCGACACCCCACCTCTGCGCCGGAAGGCTAGGCGCAGACATGGAGCACCGTCAGCGCGGTCCCTTGCGCATGCGGATGGGACGGCGCGCGGGGCGCGGCAGTTTCTCCAGCGCGAAGCGGCCCTCGGCCAAGCCGATGAGGAACTCCTGAGCGTTCAGGCCGCCGCGAACGGGCTGGGGAGGCCGCACGTAGCTGCCGTCGGGGCGGAGCAGGCGGGCCTTGAGGGTATCGGCGAGATAGGTTTCGAGGACCTCCTGCTTGACGCGCTGGCGGAGCAGCGCATCGCGCAGCGGGAAGGTGACTTCGACGCGCTCATAGAGGTTGCGCGGCATCCAGTCGGCGCTGGAGAGATAGACCTCGTCCTCGCCCCCGTTGGCGAAGTAGAAGATGCGGCTGTGCTCCAGGAAGCGGCCTACGATGGAACGCACGCGAATGTGGTCGCTGACGCCGCGCACGCCCGGGCGCAGGGCGCACATGCCGCGCACGATCAAGTCGATTTCCACCCCGGCCTGCGAAGCGCGATAGAGCGCCTGGATGATGTTCTTGTCGAGGAGCGCGTTCATCTTGGCGATGATGCGCGCCGGACGGCCGGCGCGCGCGTGCTCGGCTTCGCGCGCGATCAGCCCCAGGGATTTCTCCGCCAGATCCAGCGGAGCCACGTGCAGGGGATGATATTCGGAACGTTCCGCGTAGGCGGTGAGGAAATTGAACACGCTGTGCACCGCGCCGGTGACTTCCTCGTCGGCGGTGAGCAGGCTCATATCGGTGTAGAAGCGGGCCGTGATCTGGTTGTAGTTGCCGGTGCCGAGATGGGCGTAGCGGCGGGTCTCGCCGTCGGGATCGCGGCGCACCAGCAGCGCCAGCTTGCAATGGGTCTTCAGGCCCACCAGACCGTGAAAGACCTGTACGCCGGCGTCTTCCAGGCTCCGCGCCCAGCGGATGTTGGAGGCCTCGTCGAAGCGCGCCTTGAGCTCGACGACGACGGTGACTTCCTTCTGCTGCGCGGCCTCCATCAGCGCCTGCAGGATGGGAGAATCCTCGCTGGTGCGGTAGAGAGTCTGCTTGATGGAGAGGACGCGCGGGTCCTCGGCAGCCGCGCGAATGAAGCTGACCACGGCGTCGTAGGAATCGAAAGGATGGTGCAGGAGGACGTCGTGGCGGCGCAGCTCCTCGAACAGATCGCGGGACTTCGCCGTCAGCCGCAGCTCGCGCGGCGTAAAAGGCCTGAACTTCAGTTCCGGGCGCTGGATCTCGTCATAGATGGCCATCAGCCGGGAGAGGTTCAGCGGACCGTCGACCGGGTAGACCTGCCAGTTCTCGAGGTCGAAGGTGGTGCGCAAACGCTCGACGATCTGCGGGTCGGCTTCCGATTCGATCTCCAGGCGCACGGCGTCGCCCTTGCGACGGTTGTGCAGTTCGGTGCGCACGGAGTCCAGGAGGCTGCGGGCCTCCTCTTCCTGCAGGTAAAGATTCGAGTTGCGGGTGACGCGGAAGGCGGCCGCGGAAACGATGTCGTAGCCGCGATACATGTCGGCGGCGTGGAAGGCCACCAGGTCGGCCAGGAAGATGTAGTCATCGGTGGAACCGCTGGAGGGCAACCGCACCAGGCGCGGCAGCACGCGCGGTACCGTGACCACGCCCATGTAGGCGGCGGCGGCGCGCCGGCGCCGCTTGAGCAGGAACGCGAGGCACAGCGCCTTGTTGATGACCCGCGGAAACGGATGCGCCGGGTCCACCGTGATGGGCGTCAGCAAGGGGTCGAGTTCGCGTTCGCAGTAGTCGGTGACGAAGGCGAGCTGGTCGGTGTCGAGCTGGTCCAGCCCCAGCACCCGTATGCCCTGCTCAGCCAGCGCCGGACGTAACTGCTGGTTCCAGCAGCGATACTGCGCGTCCACGAACTCATGGGTCAGGCGGGCGAGCAGGTCGCGCTCCTCGAGTGGCGGCGTACCGTCGGGGCCGGTCTCACCGTGGCCGTCCTCGATCCGCTGCAGCAGGCTGGCCACGCGCACTTCGAAGAACTCGTCCAGGTTGCTGGCTGTGATGGCCAGGAACTTCAGCCGCTCGAGCAAAGGATTGCGGGCGTCCTCGGCTTCCTCCAGCACACGGCGGTTGAACGCCAGCCAGGAGGACTCGCGGTTGAGGTAAAAGGCTGAACTCTCCAGAGATGCCCGGGTCATAAAGCCAACGGCGGGGGAACGCCTCTAGTATGCCTGAGCGCAAGGAGCGGAACAAGGCGCGAAATAGCACTATAAGTTGTTTTTTTGCAATAGGTTAAGTAGACGAACGAGCGGAGCCTTGGGACTGGGAAATCTGGTAGTTTGGAAATTTGGAATCGGAAAGAAAATCGCCGAATTATTAAATCACACAATTACCAAATCCCTAGGCGCTGGCCTCTTCCGCGAGCACGGTCGGCGGCTGTTCGCTGCGGCTGGGCTTGGGCTGCTCCGGGGAGACGGGTACGCCGGGGCCTCCGCGGCCGCCCAGCGCCTTGTGCATCTCGAGCAGGGTGCGCTTGACGTCGGAGGCCGAGCGCAGGGCGCGCATGAAGCGGGCACGGGTGAGATTGCGCAGGGCGGAAAGCAGGGGAGACTCGCCGCCGTCGGCGAACAGTTCCTCGGCCTTCCGGGTGAGCACGAGCCAGTCATGCCATTCGCCGATGGCATCCTGCATGCGTTTGAGTTCCTTGACGACGCGCTTGGCGTCGGGATCGTCACCGGCCATCTCCGCCAGGTAGCGGACACGTTTCCCGCGGGTGCGGAATTCATGCAGGTTGGCTTCCGTGAGGGGGCCGGTCTCGCGCACCAGCCGGGCGAAGGCGCGCAGGGCCATAGGCAGCGGCTCCAGCGGCGAACGGTGGCGCGGGCGAACGGGAGAATCGCCGGCCGGGCCGGGATTCTCCATAGGTGCGACTTCGGCCTGGGCGCGGCGCAACTGGCGGCGCAGCTTGCGCAGGGAGTCGTCGTCGAGCGCGGCCACGAGCTTGCGCTCGCGGCGGGCGCGCTCGGCGGCCAGGTAATCCATCAGCTGGGTCTTGCGGGCGGCGTCACGGCCGATCTTCACCGTGCGCAGGGCTGCCATCTGCACGTCCAAGTCGCGCACCCGGCCGGCGCGGCGCCGCAACCGCCGCAGGCGCTTGGCCAGCTTGGTGTGGGCCGTACCGGTGTGCTCGGCGTGGGCCTCGAGCAGCGCCTCCAAGCGCCGGGCTGTGGTGCGGATCTGGTGCACGGTTTCCACCTGGGGCTTCTTGCGGGCGCGACCAACCAGACGGCTCAGGCGCCTGAACAGCAGCCGGCTGCGTTCGTAATCCACAGGCATCGGGAGGGCCTTTCGGGAAGGACACAACCATACCGGAAGGGCAAGGAAAACTCAAACGCCTTGGGAGAGGGGAAGAGTGGCGAATGGGCTCCCCGAGAAGCGCCTGGGCGACGAATTGCATTCCCGCCTTCACCTCCCGCCCTGCGGAGTAGAATCGGCCGGGCGCGGGTCCGAAAGCAAAGACCGCCGCATGGCCGCCGCCTTGCGGGAGGCCGGAGTGGAGTAAGGGCGATTAACAAGAAAAGGCCGCAGGCTCCCCCACGAAGCCTGCGGCCTTCGACGCTCCACAGGATGCAATGATTGCGGGGCGTTCTTGCTACATCATGGCCACGGTATCCACGGTGAGCTTGTCATTCTCCACCGAGCCCGTGACCTTGACCTTGTGGCCTTCATGGCCGGCCAGCTTGTCGGGGTTGGCGACCTCCAGCAGCTTCTTGTCGGCGTCGTTGACCAGCACCATCTTGGAACCGCCGGCGATGCACTTCTTGGTGCACTCGGCGGAGTGGTTGGCCTTGGCGCCGCACATGGAATCGCTTACGGTGCCGGTCCACTCGCCCTTCTTGGCTTCGCCGGCCAGCGCCATGCCGCCGACCAGTACTACGACACTCACCAGAGCAATCAGCTTCTTCATCGCACGCTCTCCTTTGGAATGCGAACTTCGAGGCCCGAGATTGTACCGCGATTCCGGGCTCGAAGGCCGGTTGTGGACAGGGACGAATGCTGCTAAGGTAGGCCGCGGTTCAGCAGGTGGCCCACCCGCTCGCTGCTATCAGTACGTGAGAGGCGGGGCGGCGGATTGCGGTTGCCCGGAAAACCGCTATCGCCGCCGGGCCGTACTTCAGGAGAAGCAGCAGACACCGGCGTGCCGGGTGCGCAGACACAACCAGGCCTGACGGACGCGGCGCTCGTCGCACGGGTGCGGGGAGGGGACCAGTCTGCCATGGCGGAGCTGTATGACCGCTACTCGCGCGTGGTCTACGCCGTGGCGCTGCGGGTGCTGGGAGATACGGCCGCCGCCGAGGATGTGCTGCAGGACGTTTTCATGCAACTGTGGCGCAATCCCGGAGTGTTCGACGCCAGCCGCGGTACCATGACGGCCTGGCTGGCGGTGATCGCGCGCCACAAGGCCATCGACCTGCAGCGCAAGCGGCGCCCGGAGGATGACGTCAGCGAGGTGATGCTGTCCGTCGAAGCCGACTTGGATGACGCGGCCGAACGGAGCCGGGCGATGGAAAAAGTGCGCGGAGTGCTGGGCGGACTGCCCGCCGAGCAGCGCAAGGCGCTGGAAATGGCCTTCTTCGACGGACTGACGCACACCGAGATCGCGGCCCAACTGGGCGAACCGCTGGGCACGGTGAAGACCCGCATCCGTACGGCGCTGCTGGCGCTGCGAAAGGCGATTGCCGCATGACGACGCACGAACCATTCGCCGACGACCTCGCCCTCCTGGCGCTGGGAGCGCTGGAGGGCGAGGAGCGCGCCACGCTGGAGCAGCACGTGGCCGGGTGCTCCGCCTGCCGGCAGGAGCTGGAGCGGCTGCGGGGAGACGTGGCGCTGCTGGCGCTGACCGCCACCGGTCCCGCCCCTCCGGAACGCGCGCGCAAGCGCCTGCTGGCGGCCATCGCGGAGGAGCCACGCTCGCGCCTGGTGCGCCTGAAGCGTCCCTGGTGGACGCTGGCCCCGGTGTTCGCCACCATCGCGATGGCGCTGTTCGGCATCCTGCTGTGGCGGGAGAACGTGCAGGTGCGCCGCAAGCTGGCCTACGCCAACATCCACTTGGAGCAACTGCGCGCCGAACTGCAACAGCAGCGCACGGAACTGGAGGCCGCGCGGCGCATCGCCGACGTGCTCATGGCGCCCGACACCGTGCAGTTCACCCTGGTGGACATCAAGTCGAAACCCCAGCCCCAGGGCAAAGCCATCTACCTGCAATCGAAGGGAGCGCTGGTGTTCGTGGCCAGCAACTTTACTCCCGCGCCGCCAGGGAAAGCGTACGAGTTGTGGCTGGTACCGACGAGCGGCCAGCCACCCATCCCCGCCGGCGTTTTCAAGCCCGACGCACGCGGCAGTGCGGTGGTGGCTGCGCCTCCGCTGCCCGCCGGAGTCGAGGCCAAGGCGTTCGCCATCACGCTCGAGCCCGAACAAGGCTCCAGCACGCCGACGATGCCCATCATCATGCTGGGCGCGGCGGGAATGTAGAGGCGCTTTCCGCTCTCCGCTGTCCGCCTTCCACTTTCCGCTTTCCGCCAAAGGCCCCCACCGGGTACTGCGTACTGGGGTACTGGGTACTGACGGACGTACCAACCTAGTTGATAGCGTTCGCTGCGCTCCTGTTGTAGTTTGGCGGACGTGTCCACCAACACCATCGAACGGTTGACCGCCACTCAGGTGCAGGCCGAGGTGGAGCGCTTCTGGAACGCGTTCACCTCGAAGTCGGCGGCAGTCTTGACGCAGTTCTACGGGCCGGAGTCGACGGTGTTTGGCTCCGCGTCGCTGCGCTCCGAACCGGGACGGCTGGCGGCAGCCCGGCGGCAGCGCGAATACTTCCATCCGCAGGCCAGCATCCGCGTGCAACTGGGGCCCATCGAGGTCACCATGCTGGGTGAGAGCGTCGCCGTGGCCAGCTACACCTTCCAATTCCGCGCCGAACGCATCGCCGGCGCCATGGGCAAGACGGTGGGCGAGGAGATCCGCAACGGCCGCGCGACGCAGGTATTCGCCCTGGACGCTGACGGCCATCTGCGCATCGTGCACGAGCACCTGTCGGCGGTGGAAAAGGCGTAACCGGCGCGACCTGCGCCCGGCGCATTCCCTACGCAATCCGTTAGAATCCGCGCACGGAGGCACCCGTGAAGCTCGACGTCGGGCTGCGCGACTACGATCTGCAAGCTGTCCCGGAAGAAGCGCGCAAGGCAGAGGCGGCCGGCTACGACTGCCTGTGGACACAGGAGACGCAGCACGATCCCTTTCTGCCTCTGGCGGTCGCGAGCACCGCGACTTCCTCCCTGAAGCTCGGGACGTCGATTGCCGTGGCGTTCCCCCGCAGCCCCATGGTCCTGGCCTATACCGCGTGGGACCTTCAGAAGGCTTCCCGCGGGCGGCTGATCCTGGGACTGGGGTCGCAGGTGAAAGCGCACAACCAGCGGCGGTTCTCGGTGAAGTTCGAGTCGCCGGGACCGAAGCTGCGCGAGGTAGTGCAGGCGCTGCGGGCCATCTGGGAGTGCTGGCAGAACGGAACACCGCTGCGCTTCCAGGGTGACTTCTACCGCTTCGATCTGATGACGCCCTTCTTCAACCCCGGTCCTATCGCGCACCCCGACATCCCTGTCTTCATCGCGGGCGTGAACCGGTACATGTGCCGCATGGCAGGAGAAGTGTGTGACGGGCTGCACGTACACCCCTTCCACACGCCCAAGTACCTGCGCGAGTATGTGCACCCGGCGGTGGAGGAAGGACTGCGCGCCTCCGGACGTTCACGCGCAAACTTCACGTTGGCCACCGCCAGCTTCGTGGTGGTGGGAGACAGCGAGCAGGAGCGTGCCCGGAACACGGAAGCGGTACGGCAGCAAATCGCGTTTTACGCCTCTACTCGGACTTATGCGCCGGTGCTGGAGACGCACGGCTGGGAAGGCGTTGCGCCGGAGCTGCACCGCAAATCGCTGGAAGGTGATTGGAAGGGGATGGCACGGCTCATCACCGATGAGATGCTCGATGCCATTGCGGTGAGCGGAACCTACGAGACCATCGGGCCGAAGCTGCGCGAACGCTACCAGGGATTGCTGGACCGCGTGGCGCTGTATCAGCCGTACGAGACTTCCGTGGACGATGCGCGGCTGACTGCGCTGGCGAGAGAGTTCCGCGATTGAGCCCGTGCGCAAGCTATAATCGATATACTGCGCGCCCGTAGCTCAGCTGGATAGAGCGATTGCCTCCGGAGCAATAGGTCAGGGGTTCGAATCCCTTCGGGCGCGCCAGATATCTATCGCTTTTCCGTAGCCCTAGGCACTGCCCACGCTATACTGCGCTCGCCTACGGGGCGGAGCGAACTCAGCACCTATCGCGAATGAGTGACAACAAACTGTTGCTGGGCGGCGTTGGGGTGGCGTTCGGAGCGGCGGCTGTGACGCTGCTTGGGGCGGCGGTGCGGAGCGCCCGGCAGACGCTGCGCCTGCAGCGGACGGGCGCTCGCAGCACGGCGATTGTCCGCGAACTCAAGACGGTGGAATCGTCCGAAGACACCGCCTACGCGCCGGTGTTCGAGTTTGCGACTGCGGATGGAAGGATCCACCGGATCGTGTCCGACACCGCGTCCAACGCACCCAGTCACAACGAGGGCGATGAGGTCACGGTCCTGTACGATCCTGCCGATCCCGGCGGGGCGCAGATCGAAAGCTTTGACAGCCTTTGGCTGGGCCCGGTTCTGATGGCGGTCGGAGGGAGCGTGACGGTGGGCGTGGCAATCTTCTGCCTGTGGTTTGCACGGTAACCGGGGTCAGTCGATTCCGGGAATCAGGCGGCACGTGCGCGTGCAGTATGCTGCATGTTCCTCTCCCAATCTGGCGTACAGCGACATCTTTTTCAATCGCTCACAGATTTCACGCGTGTGGCACACGTCCGGCGGCAACCTAAGCCACCCCAGCGTGTGATGGGCAGGCCACCGGGGCGCACGCATGGCTTGCCCGCCTTCAGCGGACGGGCGTGGCGAGGCGGCGAAGTCCGTCCAGCAACACCGAAACCTCGACGTGGTCGCCGTTGTTGCGCATGGGGTGGGCGGCGGCGATGAGGCCGGCGGAATCCACGATGAAGTCGCCGCCGAGCTGGAACATGTTGGGCGCGGTTCCCAGGAAGCGTTCGCCGCGCAGCAGAAGCTTGAGGTAGCGCCAGTTCAGGCTGGGCGAAAGCACGGATCCCGCCAGGTTCGTCTTACCCAGTCCCCATTGCCGATAGCTGGCTTTTTGCGGGTCGAGCAGCAAGGGAAAGGGATTCTCGAGGTCATGCATCATCTTGCGCTCGAGCATGGGGAGTTCGGCGTGCGTGACCAGCAGCACCTGCCCGCCCAACCGTTCGATTTCTTCCTTCTGCTCGATCACCTGGACCAGGTGAGTGCGACCGAAGGGTCAAGCGGCGTGACTGAGAAACGACACGAGCACCGGGCGCCCGCAGAAGTCCTCAAGACGCACGCAGACGCCGTTGGCAGCGGGCAGTTCCAGGGGCGGCGCTGCATCCCCGACTCGCAAAGCCGGTCCAAGACGGTTGGCCATTTTGATTCCGCTGCTAGCCGATGGGTGGGCTTATATCGCAGCTGGGATGGGAACGCAACCGAACACCTGCAGGGCCAGTGTCGGCCATTCGTACGGTGCTTGCGTTGACCGGAGCACTCCCTTTACTGCACGACCACGGAGCTGCGCACGGTCTTGGTGTCCCCGGCGGCGGTCTGGGCGGTGACGGTGATGGCATGGGAGCCCGCGGGGAGCGCAGGCATGAAGTAGCGGAAGCTGCCGTCGGGAAAGATGGCGGGCACGGACAGGCCGTTGACCATGACGGTGGCGTTGGGCCAAGAGCGGCCGCGTACCTCCACGATGCGGCCGTGCAGCACCGGCTCTTGCAGCAGGAGGAGTGGGGGAGGGGCGGAGGACGGATCGGGGGCGGCGGCTTCGGCCGCTATGGTGCGCCCGCCAAATCCCGCTGAAGCGAAGTAAGCGGCAAGCGAAAGCGCCACTACAACCACCATGGCGACTGCGCCGGCGAAGGACCATCCGCACTTCCGTCGAGGCCGACCTCGGGCTGTCGAGTGTCTGGTGGCCATGAAGCACACAACCAATCATGGTTTGTATTGCACGTCAGCCACCACGAATGGTGCGACGGTAAGTCACTGTTGTGATTGCGATTGCATGATTCATGCGGCCAAGGCGTTGCTTCCTAGTGCCCCAGATTCGGACGATTCGTCCAGGATCGGGAACATGATGGGTGTCGGAGTCAAGTGCAGGTGGCTCTGTTGACATCCTCGACAGGGGTTTTTGGCAGGAAATGGCGGAAAAACCAAGGTCCCTCGGGCCCGCTCGGTCCGCGTCGCTCCCTCGCGGGCCCTCGGGATGACAATTCATTGGGGGCCCTTACGGCCCGGCTGAAGCCGCGCCCTTTCAAGACAGGATGTCAACAGAGCCGTCGCAGGTCTGAATCGAAGAGCCGAGGCGAGCACCGACCAAACGATGAGCCCTATGCGGAATTCTGGCTTCGCAATCCTGGCGGAGTTCGCGCCGGGGTGTGCTAGGCTTTGGAGCGAGCCGCCTTGCGCGCCTTCGAGAAAGCGCCGCCGGACATCCAGGCGATCCTGAGCAAGCCCATCCGGGAACTGGGGCTGAAGCTGGAGGGAACGCCGCTGGAGCGATTCGTGCACCAGCTCTACCGCGAGCTGGAGCGCAAGCGGATGCGAAAATTCCGGCCGCTGTGCTACCTGACCGACGAATGGGGATGTCCGTCGGGCGAGCCGGTGATCGGCATTCCGTTCTACCTGGCCAATCCCGACCTGGTCCGCCTGGAAAAGGAGATGGACGACGTCGAGGACGCGCGTGAAATCATGATGTACCTGCGTCACGAAGCGGGCCACGCATTCAACTACGCCTACGAGTTCTACAAGACGCCGGAGTGGCGGCAGCTGTTCGGACCCTTTCGGCGGCCGTACCGGGAGAACTACCGGCCGGTGCCGTTCTCGCGCAGCTTCGTGCGCCACATCGAGGGCTGGTACGCGCAGAAGCATCCGGACGAAGACTTCGCCGAGACCTTTGCCGTCTGGCTGACGCCGGGTTCGAAGTGGAGGCAGAAATACCGCGGATGGGGCGCGCTGGAGAAGCTGAAGTACATCGACCGCATCGCGCGGGAGGTGCGGGACCAGGACCCGTTGCGTCCGCAGGGCTCGACCGACATCACGGTGGAAGAGATGGAATCCACGGTGGCCGAGTTCTACGAGAAGGCGATGGGCGAGCCGCTCTCCCCGGCGGACCTGGCGCTGGACAACGACCTGACCGACATTTTTGCCGCCTCCAAGCGGCGCAAGCGGGGCGTGCGCCCGGCACAGGAGCTGTTGCGCGAGAATCACGCGGCGCTGCTGGACAAGCTGACCTACTGGACGGGCGTGAAGCGCCCCTTGCTGAAGAGGCTGGTGGACGCCATCGAGCAGCGGGCCGGGGAACTGGGCTTGAAGTATGAAGTGGCGCGCGAGCGCGAGCATCTGACGGAAATCACCGTGTACGTGACCGGACTGGCGATGAACTACATCCTGCGGGGCAGGTTCACGCAACCCTAGCCGCGGGGGAGAGGAGGATGCGGTGAACGGCAAAAAGTTCCGAATCGCGGTCCTCTACGACGTGTGGGAGGGCGAAGAGGAACCCAAGCTCGAGCCGCAGGAAGAGCCGGCGGCTCAGCGCGGCCGGCGGTCGCGCAAGAAGAAGCAGGAAAAGGCCGACCGCGAGGAAGTGTTCGAGGCTCTGGAGAAACTGGGATACGAGCCGTTCTATTACGCACTCGACGGACGGGACCAGACACTAGTGGGCCTGGCCAAGTGCGGAGCGGACCTGGTGTTCAATCTCACCGAATCCTACGCCGGCGACGACACGAAAGACATGAACGTGGCGGCGTACCTGGACCTGCTGGGACTGCCCTACACCGGCTCGAACGGACAGGGGCTGTTCCTGGGACACGACAAGGTGCTGGCCAAGAAGCTGTTCGCGTTCCACGGCATCCGCTCGCCAAAGTTCGCCACCTCCTATCGCGGCGTGCTGGACCACGCCCACGACATCGAGTTCCCGCTGATCGTGAAACCCAGCGCCGAGGACGGCTCCATCGGGATCAGCAGCAGTTCCGTAGTGGGGAGCGTGAAAGAATTGATGGAACAGACGCACTACATCCATGACGAGTTCGACTCACCGGTGCTGATCGAGGAGTACATCGAAGGGCGCGAGATCTATGTGGCCATTCTGGGCAACAAGAATCCGGAAGCGCTGCCGCTGATCGAGCTGGACCTCTCCAAGTTGCCCAAGGGCACGCCACGCATCGCGGGCGAGGATGTGAAGTGGGAGAAGGAGACGCAGGCCTACAAAGTCACGAAGTCGGCGCCGGTGGAAGACATGGACGAAGAGACGGTGCGCAAAGTGCAGCAGACAGCCGTGGCCGCCTATCAGGCGCTGAAGCTGCGCGACTATGGGCGCATCGACCTGCGGCTGGGGAAAAAAGACAAGGCGTACGTCATCGAAGCCAATCCCAACCCGTGGCTGGCGAGTTCGGCCGAGTTCGCCATGGCCGCGCGCAAGTCGGGCAGGAACTACACGCAACTGATCGGCGAAATCGTGGACCTGGCGCGGGCGCGCTACGCGGCCGGGTGAGGGGGGGTGGGGAGAAGGCTTAGCCCTGCACCGAACCGGAGTGCGGCGCGGCTGAAGCCGCGCCCTTTCACAGCTTGCCGAACTCAGGATTGATCAAACCGGGCTAAGCTCCCCGGCGGCGGACCGCCAGGAGCGCGATGAACTCGAAGATGATGTTGGCGGCGAGCAGCGCGGTGATGCCGCCGGAGTCCTGCGAGGGCAACACTTCCACCAGGTCGAACCCGGCGAAGTCGAGGCCGGCGAGCGCACGCAGCAGCTCCAGGGTTTCGCGCGAGCTCGGCCCGCCGACCTCCGGAGTGCCGGTGCCGGGGACGCAAGCTGCGTCCACAAAATCAATGTCGAAGCTGAGGTAGGCGCGCGCGCCGTCCATCCGCCGGCGGATGCGCGCGGCGACGGCTTCCGCACCCATCCGGAACATCTCGTGGGCTTCAATGAGCTCAAGACCCAGGGCGCGTGCGGCGGCGAATTCTTCCGCAGAAGCCAGAGAACCGCGCAACCCCACCTGGATGGAGCGTTGCGGATCGATGAGCTTTTCCTCCGCGGCGCGGCGGAAGGTCGTTCCATGGTTGACGCGGGTGCCGTAGAGCGTGTCGTCGGTGTCGGAGTGGGCGTCGAAGTGAACCAGGGCCAGCGGGCCGTGTTCGCGTGCCAGCGGGCGCAGCAGCGGCAGCGGGATGGTGTGGTCGCCGCCGATGGCGATGGGCACCACGCCGGCCCGCGCCAGCGGCGAAACAAATTCCTCAATCGAACGAAGGCTGCGCTCCAGGTCCGAGGGAAAGACCGGTGCATCGCCGAAGTCCACACCCGAAGCGTGATCGTAGACGTTGATCTGATGGACGGGGTGGTACATGCCCGTGAGGCGCGAGGCCTCGCGCACAGCGGCGGGAGCGAAGCGCTGCCCGTTGCGGAAGCTGGCACCGAGGTCGAAGGGAACGCCGACGATGGCGAAGTCCACGCCGTCGGTCGAGGTGACGTGGGGAAGCCGGCTGAAGGTGACGAGGCCGCCGAAGCGAGGAACGCCGACGGGAGGGCGGTAGCGTGTCATGGCGGGTCTGCTGCCGGCGGAGAAGCACCGGAGGTCATTCCGTTCCTTCCAGTTGCAAGACCCACAGAGACGACGCACCGTTGCTGCGGCAATACACGAGGTAGCGCCCGTCGGGAGAGATGGTGGGCTCCTCGATGAACAGTCCCGACTCGGGAAAGCGGGTCACGGCTTCCGGCTTGCCGCCCGCAGCCGGAATGCGCAGGATGTTGCCGTGGTTGGGCTGCACGTACAGCCACCTTCCATCGCGCGAATAGAAGGCATGTCGAATGCGGTCGTGTCCGAAGGTGAGCTGTTCCTCGTGCCCGCCCTCTGCCGGAATGCGCCACACCTGGATGCTGCCTCCCGCGTTTGAAAAGTAAACGATCCACTTCCCATCCGGCGACCAGCCTTCTCCCGACCACTTGTTTCCAGGCGAAGAGGTAAGCTGTTGCTGCTTTCGCGACTGCATGTCCAGCAGGAATAGTTGCAGATTGCCTCCCACGCGCTGGTTGAACACCAGCCGGCGGCCATCGGGAGAGAACTGGCCGTGGCCCAGGCCTTCCGCCGGCGGAATCAATTCCCCGGCTTCGCTTCCATCCACGGCCACCAGCCATACGGAGCGCCGCCCGTCGGGCATCACGCGGGCCAGTGCCAGCTTCTTGCCGTCCGGCGACCAGTAGGGCGTGCTCGCTCCCCGGTCTGTTCCCGGCAAAGTCAGCCGGTGGCGGTCTTTCTTGGCCACATCCAGTAGCCAGATCTCCTGCCCGCCCAGGCGGTCGCTGGCGTACGCGATGTAGTTACCATCGGGCGAGTAGGAAGGATAGCGGTCGATCACTCGTCCTTCGCTGAGTTCTTCCTCCGGCCCGGCGGGCTTCGCTCCGCTGGCATCGAGCGGCAGGCGGGTCAGGTTCATGGAACCTTCGAGCTCAGAGACCGCGATCTGCCGGCCGTCGCGCGCCAACGTCAGGTCAGTGAGCACCCCGGTCAGCATGCCCACTGGCTGCGGCTCGGCGCTGGCCTCGCCGCTGGCCGGGTCCACGGGCAGCATGCCCAGCTCGGTGCCGCCGCGCTCGTCGCGGCGCAGGAAGTAGATGCGCCGTCCCAGCGGTCCCCACGCGTGGGTCGAGGCGTCCAGCAGCTTGCGGGCCGGACCGCCCCCCGCCGCCATGATCATGACCTGCTCCGGGTCGACTGTCGCGAAGGTGATCCACCTTCCGTCGGGTGAGTAGTGGACACGCGTGATTTCCATCCCCGACGTCGGAGCCATTTGCGCCGCCGAGTCTTTCTCCCCCAGGATGGTGCGCACCCTACTGTTCTCGGTGGAAACCTCCAGAATCGAGCGGCGGTACTCGCTGCCGCTGACGTAGGCGATGTGCTTGCCGTCCGGATTCCAGGCGGGCGCATTGGCATCCTCCGCCAGTCGTCGCGCCGGGCCGCCCAGGGCGGGCGCAACCCACAGGTCGCCGCCCGAGGTGCGGAACTCCATCCCGAAGGTCGACCCGATGCGCACCATCCCGGTGCGCGACGAGCGCGTCGAGATGAAGGCGATCCACTGCCCGTCGGGGGAAAATGCGGGCTGGATGTCTTCTGCCGAATCGTTGGTCACATTCACGTCCTGGCCGCCCTCGATCCGCCGCACGTAGATATCGAAGTTGCCGCCGCGGTTGGCGGAGTAGGCCACCAGCTTTCCGTCCGGAGACCAGGTGGGCCATTCCGAGTGCGCCGGGTCGTGCGTCAGCCGCGACACCTGCACGAGGCGCGTGGTGTGGGTCTCCGCCCTCCGCTTCCACAGCACCGCCCATGCCGCCAGCGCTCCCACGACCAAGCAGATTGCCGCTACGGCGTAGAGTGGCAATCTGCCCGGGGGTTCGGCGACCGCAGGTTCGTCCCGCGGCTGTGCCATGGCTTCTTCGATCTCCAGCCGGGCGTCGGCGATGTCGTGCAGCCGCTGCTTGCGTTCCTTTTGCAGGCAGCGTTTCAGCAGCCGGCGGATTGCGGCCGGGGTGGCATCGGGCAGGGCGCTCCACTCCGGTTCCCGCTCCAAGATGGCGGCGATGGAATCGGTCGCCGTCTCTCCGGCGAACGCCCGCCGCCCGCTCAACAGCTCGTAGAGGACGCAGCCGAACGACCAGATGTCGGTCCGTTTGTCCACTGGGCGGCCACGCGCCTGCTCGGGGCTCATGTAGGCGACCGTGCCCATCATGGCTCCGCCCAAACTGGTGCGGAACGTGGCCGTGGGCGAGTCGGAGTCGCTGCTGGTTTTCACCGGCGCCTCACCGCGCGCCAGTCCGAAGTCCAGCACCTTAACCCGGCCCTCGGACGTGACCCGGATGTTGGCCGGCTTGAGGTCGCGATGGATGATGCCTTTGCCGTGGGCTGCTTCCAGCGCCTCGGCGATTTGCCGCGCCAGCTCCAGCGCTTCCGGCACCGGCAAGCGGAGCTGCGGGACAAGGGGACCGCCTTCCACCAGCTCCATGACCAAGAAACGCTGGCCGTTGATCTCCTCCAGGCCGTGAAGGATGGCGATGTGAGGATGATTGAGCGCCGCCAGCAATTGGGCTTCGCGCTCGAAGCGCGCCAGCCGCTCGGCATCGTGCGCGAAGGCCTCGGGCAGGATCTTGATGGCGACGTCGCGCCCGAGGCGAGTATCGCGGGCGCGATACACCTCGCCCATCCCACCCGCTCCGATGGGCTCGAGGATCTCATAGGCGCCCAGCCGCGTCCCGCTTCCGATCGCCATCCCGACCGCGCATTATAGGCCAGCCGCGCCCAAACCCGGCGAACCGGAACCGCTGAAAGCCGTGCCCTCGGCCGGAACCCGCGAGGGTACTTGGGGAGAGTCCGGAAGGGCGCCTAAGATGGCGACAGTATGCCTGCGCAGTGTCTGTTGCTGGGCACGGACGCCGAAGCCCTGGGGACCTTGTGTCCCGTCCTGGAAGAGCTGGAGATCGCGGTGGAGGTGTGTTCGCGGCGCGAGGCCGCCGTGCAACTGCTGAGCCAGCAGAAGTTCGAGCTGCTGGTGCTCGACTGGGAATCGGTGGACGGCCCGGGACACGTGCTGCTCAGCACGCGGCTGCTGGCGGCCAACAAGGACACGGTCATCCTGGCCATGGTGGGCGGCGTCGAAGCCATGCGCTCTGCCCAGGAGATGGGAGCGAACTTCATCCTCTCCAAGCCGGTTTCAGAATCTGCGGCACGACGCACGCTGCAGGCCTGCCGCGTACTGTTCCCGCAGGCAGCGCCGCGCCAAGTGCGCCGGCCCGTGCATTCGCTCTCTTTCGTCAGCCTGGAACAGGCGCAGGACGCGGCCATCCTGCTAAACGTGAGCGAAGGCGGCATGGCCATCCAGGCGCTGCAGCCGCTGTCCCGTGGCGAGGTGATGCAGTTCGGCATTGAGCTGCCGTTGGCGCCACTCAAGGTAGAAGCCAGAGGCGAGATCGTGTGGGCCGATCCCAGCGGGCGCGCCGGCATCCGCTTCCTGGAGGTGCCGGAAGAGCACCGGGCCAAGCTGCTCGAATGGCTGGAAAAGAGTCCCGAAGAGGCTCCGGCGAGCGCCGTGATCTCCACCGCCGAGTCGCTCGAAACCTATCGCTTCCCCTGGGAGAAACCGCCCCTGGCTGAACGCCTGGCCGCTCTGGCGGTCGACGGCGGCCTGGTGCTGGCTGCTACCAGCCTGTTCGGCCTGGTCTTTCTGGTGGCGCCGCCGCCGGCGCTAACCGGCGCGGCGGTGCTGGTGACCGCGGGGCTGCTGGCGACGCTCGCCGTCAGCTACTTCCTGATGTATCGGCTGTCGGGCGTGGCCACGCCGGGCAGCGCGGTGGTGCAGAAGCTGGTCCGCTCCAAGCCCAAGATGGAGCGCAGTGTCGAGCTGGTTCCCACAGAAACACCCGTTCCCGCAGCCGAACCGACCGTGCCCGAGCCGGAACCGGAACTGGAGCGAGTAGAAGGCTGAAGTCAGGTCGCCGGTGGCTGGCGGCAGGTCGCAGGAAACAAGTTTCAAGTTTCAAGCTCCCAGTAAAGCCTTGTGAGACGCGCAACGTCCTCCGTATCCTTGCGAGCCGGAGGAAGGCTGCCATGCGCCGTCACCTTCTCACTTTTTCAATCTCTGCACTGTGTCTGCTGAGCTTCGCTGCGGACCAGGATGCGCGTCCGACGAAGGAAGAGGACAAATCCCCGAGCGGCGCGATTGACGAGCGCAAGCTCGTCGATCTGACGCACGCGTTCGATTCCTCGACCGTCTACTGGCCCAATGCGCAACCTTTCGAGTGGAAGAAAGAATCGTGGGGCATGACGGCAGGCGGCTACTGGTACACGGCAGCGCACTATGCCGCCAGCGAGCACGGCGGCACGCATCTGGATAGCCCCATCCACTTCGGTGAGGGCAAAGCGGCGCTGGACGAGCTTCCGGTGGCACAGTTCGTGGGACCGGCCGTGGTGGTGGATATCTCCGAGGCGTGCGCGAGAGATGCGGACTATCGCCTGCGCCCGGAAGACATCTCCGCCTGGGAGAAAAAGCACGGCGCGATCCCCGCAGGCGCGATCGTGCTGGTGCGCACGGGCTGGGGCAGGTTCTGGCCGGACAAGAAAAAGTACCTCGGCGACGACACACCGGGCCGGACGACTGGGCTGCACTTCCCCGGCATCTCGCGGGAAGCGGCAGAACTGCTGGTAGCAAGGCGCGTGGACGGGGTCGGCATCGACACAGCCAGCACGGACTATGGGCAGTCGCGCGACTTCCCTGCGCACCGGGTGCTGGCGGCCGCCAACATCTACGGGTTGGAGAACGTCGCGGACCTGGAAAGGCTGCCGGCCACCGGAGCCACGCTCATTGCGCTGCCGATGAAAATCAAGGGTGGGACGGGCGGACCGGTGCGGATCATCGCCCTGCTGCCGTGAGTGGGGGGAGGTCCTCATTGGCGCGCGGCGGCGCGGATCTTCGCCAATTCCGCAGTCCGGCGCGCGTAGGAACGCCACAACCGCACCCCGATGCCGGTCGAAATCATCCCCAGGGCACCCACAATCAGGAGCGGAGCAAAGAACATCGCGGTATCGGCCTCGATACGGATGTCGCTGGGATCCGATGGATCGTAGCGGATGGGATGGCGCGACCCGACTGCGTAACGGGAAACCAATTCACTCATCCTGCCGGCGTCGGAAATCTCATAGCCGGCGCCGGTTGGGGTGTTGTACTCGCGGCCGTTGACGGTGTAGCGGAACTCGAGCTGGGCCCCGTACATAGTCGTGCTGGTGCTAACCGTCCTGGTGCGCGACGAATCGATGGAGTCCTTCTCTTGCCTGTTGGTCGTGACCACGTGGCTGAACATTTTGCTGCGGGTGACTTCCGCTTGAGTCTCGGGCCAGGTCTTGAGGACGACAAGCCTTTGCGCAAGGGCCCAGCCAGCACCGCCGAGCATGGTCAAGCCAACCAGGAGGAATAGGTAGATGGGAATCCTCGCCAGCGGGCTTATCACCCGCTCTTGCACCCGCAGGACAGCCTCAGCCTGTTCTCTGGTCAGACCGCGGCCCATGCGTCAGTCCTTCTTCAGGTCTTCGAATTCGCGGCGCACCCGCGCGAACGCGCGGGCGAGGATGACCAGGTAGAGGCCGTGGATCAGCCAGGTAGCAACATAGGCGAGGTAGAGGTTTCTCATCGCGAACGAGCCTCCGTGGACGCGGCCAGCGCCTTGAGCGCGTGGGCTTCGTCCAGGTCCTGGCGGATGCGCTCCAGCCGATAGCGCAGCGCGAGGAGCAGCCCAGCCAACGCAAGGAAGGCGACAAAGTTGGCCAGGAGCGCGTGCAGCATGGTGGCGTCGATACCCGAGCCGGCACCTCCGCCCACCACCGGCTGAGGGTGCTGGGTGCGAAACCAGCGGATGGACATGTAGACGAATACCACGTCCACGAAACCGAAGACAGCGAGAGCCGCCGCCAGCACCGGCTTCTGGTCGCCGGCCGAGAAGCGGCGCAGGATGAGGTAGCTGACGTAGATCAGCCACAAGACCAGGGTCGAAGTCAGTCGTGCGTCCCAGGTCCACCAGATGCCCCAAACCGGCTTCGCCCACAGCGGCCCGGTGATCAGCACGATGGTGCAGAACACCACGCCGACTTCGGCCGAGGCGGCGGCGAAGGCGTCCGTCTTCGGGTTGCGACGGAACAGGTACCAGATCGACGCCACAAAGTTCCCGATGAAGCACAGGAACGCCACCCAGGCCGAAGGCACGTGATAGTAGAAGATGCGCTGGATGTCGCCCATGGTCTGCTCGGTGGGCGCGGCGAACATGGCCTGGTAGTAACCGTAGGTCAGAAGCACTACGGTTGCGACAACGAACAGGATGCGAGTGGGCTTCATTCGGCGTGCAGGACGCTCTCAAAGAGTAACAGCGAGACGGTGGTGAATACCACATCGTAGACGGCGAGGAAGAGGATGGCGAGGCGGGGCGAATCCTCGCCGGTGAGGATGGACGTTGTAGCGGCCACCATGGCCAGCACCGCCGGGATGGAGATAGGCAGCAGCAACAGCGGCAGCATGACCTCGCGGCTGCGGGTGCGCAAGGAGATGGCAGCGAAGAAAGTTCCGTTGCCGACCAGCGCCCAGGTCCCCAGCAGGAATACGTAGACGAGCTGGCGCGCTTCGCCGAGCGCGCGCAGGTCGTAGAAGACGACGAACAGCGGCGCCATCAGGGCCTCGATGACCATAACGAACAAAAAGTTCCCCAAGGCCTTGCCCAGAAAGAGCGCGTTGGCGGGCGCCGGAGAGACACGATACGCGTCAAGCACCTGGTGGCGCAGCTCGCGCACCCAGGTCTGGTTCAGGGCGACGATGGAGCTGAACAGCACTGCCACCCAGGCCAAGCCGCCCGAGATGCGGCGCGCCTCTTCGGCGGTGGGATCAAAGGAAAAGCTGAAGATCACCACCACCAGCAGGGCGAAGAACAGCATGGCATTGATGGCGTCCTTGGAGCGCCATTCCAGGCGCAGGTCCTTGGCCAGGGTGGCCTGCGTGACGCGGAAGAGTTCGCTCACGCCCGCGCTCCTTGGGGCTGCGCTGCTTCTACACCGCGGCGGCGCGCGACGATCTGCCCTGCGGACATGTAAACGGATTCATCGGCGACCTCCGCCATGTGCGCTGCCTGGTGCGTCACCACGACAATGGTCTTGCCGCGGTCGCGCATCTGACCGAGCAGGGTGGTCATGGCGCGGGCGGAAGAGACGTCCACGTTGGAGAAAGGCTCGTCCAGCAGAAGAATGTCGGGGTCGTGCACCAGGGCGCGGGCCAGCGCCAGTCGCTGCCGCATCCCTTGTGAGTAGGCGCCCACCCGGCGCTCGAGCGCGGGGTCGAGCCCGACTGCCGCAATCCAGTGCGCCGGTCGTTCAGAACCCAGGATGCCGTAAAGCGAAGCGGCGTAGCGCAGGTTTTCCATTGCGCTCATTTCGTCGTAGAGCAGCGACGAGTGCGCCATATAGCCCAGACGGCCGGTGACCGCGCGCAGGTCGCGCGAGCCCAGCAGCTCGACCGCACCGCGCGTGGGGCGCGCCAGGCCGGCGGTGACACGCAGCAGCGTGGACTTCCCTGCCCCGTTGTCGCCGAACACGGCGTAGGCGCGGCCTGCAGCGAACTCGGCGCTCACGTCGCGGAGCGCCGCAAAGCGGCCAAAGATCTTGGAAACGCCGTGGAGGACGATGGCGGAGGACGGGTTGGAAGTCGCTTCCATGCGAAGCAAGCGAGTGTATCGCAAATCCTGCGATACTCCTTCCACCCTGTCACCCCGAGCGAAGTCCGCCAACGGCGGGCGAAGTCGAGGGGCAAGGCCGTTGCCGTGCATTCTGCGAGTTTCAAGCCATGCAAGAGCGCTGGTATTACGTCTACATCGTCGCCAATGCCACCAAGCTCCTCTACATCGGTATTACCCGCAGCCTCAGGAAGCGCATATGGGAGCACAAGAGCAAGATGCTCCCGGGTTACACCAGCCACTGGCACGTCTGCCGCCTCGTCTACTTCGAGAAGTTCAGCGATGTCCGCAGCGCCATCGATCGCGAGAAACAGCTCAAGCGCTGCCGCCGCGAGAAGAAGATCTGGCTAATCGAATCAATGAATCGGAACTGCCATGACCTGAGCGAGGGGTGGTACGAGTAACCGCAAACAGATGCAACAGCCTTGCCCCTCGATTCGCGCCGCGCCCGCGCCGCACGGCGGCGCGGAAACGAAACAATACGCGGCCGCGCGCTCGGGGTGACACGGTCTAGAGATGAGCGGAAGAGAAGCTACGAACCGGCAGGTGCGGGAGCCGCCGGCTGGGCTTGCGGCGCGCCGGGCTGGCCGGGTGCCGGAGCGTACTTGGAGGCGCACTTGGCCTGCAGGTGGTTGGCGCGGAAGACGCCTTCGCGGTCGAGGTGGCCTTCGACCAGTGCCTGTGAGTCGTCTTTGAACGTATCCGGTGGCGCTTCGGTGCCCTTGTAGACGACCGGCAGCGCTTCGTTCTCCTCCAGCAGCACGAATTCGACGCGGGTGCCCTGGCGCTTGATGGAGCCCGGCTGTACGTTGCCCGCTACCCGCAGGCGCTTGCTGTAGCGGCTGTCGTCCATCTGCTTGAGCTCGTTGATCGTCACGTAGTAGCTCTTCGACTCCTGCACGCCGGTGTAGGCGAGATAACCGAGCGAGAGGACGATGATGGAGATGGCTGCGCCGAAGCGGAGGTAGCGGCTGGAAGCGGAAGACATAGCTAAGAGAACTCTACGCTGCGGGTGGGAAAGGGTCAAGGTTGCCGGTTTCTCGTTTCTGGTTTCTCGAATCGCTCCAGCGAGGGCGCTATAATCAAGTCGCAATAGACGAGAACCACTTCGATGAGCACTCAGCGCAAGAACGGAAGTGTTGCGACCGCAGAAGGCATTCATCCGCCGCGCGCGGAGTGGATCGCGGGTCGGCGCGAGCAGATGGCGCGCACAGGTGACTCGAATGTCAGCCAGATGCACTTCGCGCGGCGGGGCGTCATCACCGAAGAAATGGGGTACGTGGCGAAGCGCGAGAACCTCGCGCCCGAACTCGTCCGCGACGAAGTAGCGCGCGGCCGCATGATCATTCCCGCGAACATCAATCATCCGGAACTGGAGCCGATGGCCATCGGCGTGGCCTCGAAGTGCAAGATCAACGCCAACATCGGCAACTCGGCTGTGACCTCGAACATCGAGGAAGAGCTGCGCAAGCTGCATACCGCGGTGCACTTCGGCGCCGACACGGTGATGGACCTTTCGACCGGCGGCGACATCCACCAGATCCGCGAGGCCATCCTGCGGCATTCGCCGGTGCCCATCGGCACCGTGCCCATCTACGAGGCCGTCTCGCGCGTGAAGCGCATCGAGGACCTGTCCGCCGGCCTGATGCTGGAGGTCATCGAGGAGCAGGCGGCGCAGGGCGTGGACTACATGACCATCCACGCCGGCGTGCTCATCCAGTACCTGCCGCTGGTGGCCAACCGCATCACCGGGATTGTGAGCCGGGGCGGCGCCATCCTGGCCCAGTGGATGGCGCACCATCACCGGCAGAACTTTCTCTACGAACGCTTCGACGACATCTGCAAGATTTTTGCGAAGTACGACGTCTCGTTCTCCCTGGGCGACGGCCTGCGGCCCGGCTGCGTGGCCGACGCCAGCGACGAGGCCCAGTTCGCCGAACTCAAGACGCTGGGCGAACTCACGAGGAAGGCGTGGGAGCACGACGTGCAGGTGATGATCGAAGGCCCCGGGCACGTCCCCATGGACAAGATCAAGGAACAGGTCGACAAAGAGATGGAGTGGTGCCATGAGGCGCCGTTCTACACGCTGGGCCCGCTGGTGACCGACATCGCGCCGGGGTACGACCACATCACCTCCGCCATCGGCGCGGCGATGATCGGCTGGTACGGCGCTTCGATGCTCTGCTACGTCACGCCCAAGGAGCACCTCGGGCTGCCCAACGAGAAGGACGTCAAGGACGGCATCATCGCCTACAAGATCGCCGCCCACGCCGCCGACATCGCCCGCCACCGCCCCGGGGCGCGCGATCGCGACGACGCGCTCAGCTTCGCGCGCTACAACTTCGACTGGGAGAAGCAGTTCGCGCTCGCCCTCGATCCTGAGACCGCGCGCGCCATGCACGACGAAACCCTCTCCGACGACTACTACAAGACGGCGGCCTTCTGCTCCATGTGCGGTCCCAAATTCTGCTCCATGAACTACTCTTCGAAGGTGGATGAGTACAACAAGGATGTGCACGGCCTGGAAAAGAAAGACCTCTCCGGGCTGGTGACGAGAATATTGGGGAGCTAGTTCTCGGTTCTCAGTTCTTAGAAAGGCCCCACGGTTCCTCCGCCGGACAGCGTTCAGCCGGCTTGGGCTCCGGTTCGAGGCGCCCGTCGAGGACCTCGCGCACCTTCTCGAGCAAGGTGCGAGGCGTGAACGGCTTCTGCAGGAAGTGGGTTCCGGGATCGAGCACACCGCGGTGCACGATGACGTTATCGGTGTAGCCGGACATGTAGAGGACGCGCATGCGGGGACGCATGACCGCCAGGCGGCGGGCCAGGTCCCGGCCGCTCATGCCGGGCATCACCACGTCGGTGAGCAGCAGATCGAGATTGCCGGCGTGCTGGCGGCAGAAGCGCTCGGCTTCCACCACGCTGCCCGCAGGCAGCACGTGATACCCGCTGCCGGCCAGGATGCGGCGCGCCAGCTCGCGCACCACAGCATCGTCTTCCACCAGCAGGATGGTCTCGCCGCCCCGCCTGGCAGCCGATAACGGCTCGTCGCTTTCGTCATCGGCAGGCGCTTCCACGCGCGGCAGATAGATGGTGAAGGTGCTGCCCTCGCCGGGAGCGCTCTCCACCCACACGTAGCCGCCGCTCTGTTTGACGATCCCGTACACGGTGGAGAGCCCCAGGCCGGTTCCCTTTCCCTTTTCCTTGGTGGTGAAGAACGGCTCGAAGATGCGGCCAATCGTCTCCAAGTCCATGCCGCAGCCGGTATCGGTGACCGCCAGCATGACGTAGGAGCCGGGCGCAACCCGGAAGTGGCCGAGCGAACGCGGGGTCTCGACTTCGACATTGCGGGTTTCGAAGATGAGGTTGCCGCCGTCCGGCATGGCGTCACGGGCATTCACGGCCAGGTTCATGATGACCTGCTCGAGCTGGCCGGGGTCCGCGCTTACCGAGCCCAGGCTGGCCTCCAGCGACAGGTGGATTTCGATGTCCTCCCCGATCAGGCGCTCCAGCATCTTCTGCGCGTTCAGCACCAGGCTATTGAGGTTGAGCACGCGCGGCTGCAGGACCTGTCGGCGGCTGAAAGCCAGCAACTGGCGGGTGAGCGCCGCGGCGCGGTCCGCCGACTTGGCGATCTGCCGCAGGTCGTGCGCCTGTGGGGAATCGGGGTCCAGAGACTCCATCAGGATACTGGTGTAGCCGGTAATCACGGTGAGCACGTTGTTGAAGTCGTGGGCCACGCCACCGGCCAAGCGTCCTACCGCTTCCATCTTCTGCGCCTGGCGAAGCTGCTCGCCCAGGTGCATGCGCTCGCTGACGTCCTTCACCACCACCAGCACAGCACGGCGGCCGGCGAAGTCCAGCCCTTGCGCGGTGACTTCGACGTTGAGAATGCGGCCATCCTTGTGGCGATGCCGCCAGTGCCCGAAGTGCGGACCGGAATCCTTCGGCCGGCGCGATTGCACGGTGTCCAGGAAGAGCGGGATGTCCTCGACGGGCCGGATGTCGGTAACTTTGAGGGCCAGGAACTCGTCCCGCGAGTAGCCGTATTTTTCGACTGCGGCGTTGTTCACTTCCAGGAAGTGCAGCGTGCGCGGATCGTAGACCAGCATGGGCTCGGGATTGGAAGCAAAGAGCAGCCGGAATTTTTCCTCCGCTTTTCCAGCATGTCGAGCGTGCGTTCCAGCGCGCCAATCGAGCGGTAGGCTGCCAGGAAGCAGGAAAGCGCCGCCATCAGGGCTGCCATCTGCACCAGCGTTGACCACATGCGGTGGAGCGGGCCACCGACGACGAGAGCTCCCGTGAGGTGTGCGACGATCAGAACCGCGGCTGAAACCACAATGCTGCGCGAAGTTCGCATCTACCGCTAGAGTCCAACCTCTATGGATTCACGAGCGAGACAGGACTTTCTGCGGGACGACTGGGAGGACTGCGATGTGTGCGCGGACGCCTTCCCTGGGACTCCGATGGTTACCTTCGGGCTCAAAGCCCGACAGAAGCTGCCTGCATCAGTACGCTGGGATGCGGCTGACGGATTTTTGTTACGGCGGCGTCAGCGAAAACCTTCCAGAAGGCCGGCGGCGCGGTTCAGCGCCTCCGCGAGCTGTGCAAGCTGCGCGCGCGCCCGCGCGGCGTCCCCGGCTTCGGTGGCCTCGGTTACGCCGGGCAGAACCACGGCGGCGTAGCCGGTGAATTCGCCCGGGGCGTAGATGGAATGCCGATACCAGGGCCGGTTGGGCAGCCCCTCGGGAAGGAGCAGCGCGCGTTCCACCTCGCGCAGCACGCGGTTCGCGCGAGCGGCATCGGTGGCGGGGTTGCGCTGGGCGTCGCCCATGGATTTTCCGGCGGCCTGGAGCCGTCGCGCGGCCGCCAGTGCCGCAGCGAAATCCGGCGCATCCTTGCCCAGCGCTGCGGCGGCCTTCTTCTGCGCCGCCTCCAAGTGCGCTACGACTTCCCGCCCGTAGTTTTCGTAGTCGTAGGGCAGGATGTCCGCTTCGGAGAGACGCAAGGCCTGGATGCCGACGACGCGCGCCATCTGCTGCAGGTAACGGAATTCCGGGTCGGCGAAACGGCGGAACCATTCGAAGTTGTCGAACACGGAGTGATACACGCCGTAGTCGCCGTCGGAGCTGACGTCGGTCGAAGGGACTCCTATGTGCTGCAGGAACGGCGTGTAGTCGGAGCCGCTGCCCAGGTCGCCCACTTTGGCTTCGGCGGCGTCGGAGCCTGTGGACTCGTGGCCTCCGGCCGAGCCGGGCATTTCCGGTTTGGGCTTCTGCGTCAGCCAGGCCTGGTACAGGGACGCGCCTTTGGGACTGGCCACGGCCTTGGCGACCTCGCGCAGGAAGGGCTTGAGCGAAGGCACGGCGGAGGCCGTGAAGTTGGGACCCGCAACGGCGGAGTCGATGTTGAGATAGGCCACGGCTCCGGCCAGCTCGCGCGCGTGCTGCTCCACCCACTCGGTGGAGCCCGTAAGCCCGAATTCTTCTGCGTCCCAACTGGCGAAGATCAGGGTTCGGCGCGGGCGCCAGCCGGTCTTGAGCAGCGCGCCGACGCCGGCCACGGCCTCCAGTTGCGCCGCCGTTCCGCTGTTGGGATCCACAGCGCCGTACACCCAGGCGTCGCGGTGGTTGCCGTTGATGACCCATTCATCGGGCAGTTCCCGCCCGCGCACGTGGCCGATGACATCCCAGATGGTGCGGTACGCGAAATCCTGCTTCAGGCTCAGCTTGACGCGCACCGGGCCCGGTCCTACGTGGTAGGTGAAGGGGAGAGCGCCTTGCCATTCGCGCGGAGACACTGGTCCCGCGAGATTCTCCAGGATAGGCCGGGCGTCCCCGTACGAGAGCGGCGTGGTGGGAATGCGTGGAACGTTGGCGGCCTTCTCCGGCGGCGTACGCTGCGCGTCGGAAAGCGAGGGTAACGATGCGATGCCGGGCGTGGTCGGGTCGCCGGGATATTTGAAGATGTACTTGATGGAGCCGCGCTGCACGGCGCTTTCCGGACGCCAGGCGCCTCGGGGATACATATCTCCCTTGAAGTAGCCGTCGTCGATGGGATCGGAATAAATGATGACGCCCGCGGCGCCATTGAGCTGGGCGGTGTAAGCCTTCACTCCGCGGAAGTTCGAGCCGTAGCGCACGATGACGATCTTGCCGGCGACGTCGACGCCCATTTCCTTCAGCTTGCGAAAGTCTTCCGGGCGGCCGTAGTTGGCGTACACCACTTCCGCCTCGACTTCGCCTGAGGGAGAGAAGCCGTTGTAGGCAGTGACTACGCGGGGGTCGGACTGGAAGGGATCGCCGCTCACATGCTCGGGCGTCGGGCCGGTGAAGGTGCGGCCGTCGGGCAACTGGATGCGCACGGAGATCTCGGCTGGATAATTCATCCACACCTTGTACTCGACGATCTCCGTCTCCAGGCCTGCCTTGCGGTACTGCTCAGCCACGTACTCGGCAGTCTTGCGGTCCCCGGGCGTTCCGGCAAGGTGGGGCTCCGCCGTCAGGATCCGCAGATGCTCGCCGGCGCGCATCGCGTCGGGCACGGCCAGGAAACGGTCCTCGAGCTCGCGCTGAGCAGCCGGATCGCGAAACCCCGTGATGGGGGCCGGGGCATCCTGCGCAACCATGATAGATGCGAAAAGAACAAAAACAGCGAGGAGCGTGAGCGGCCTGGTGTTCATCCAATCTCCTGAGGCGTAACGGCGCCGACAATACGCGCCGCGGAAGTGCACCGCTTAAACTATAAATGACCGAGGCGATGAAGACGACTGAGCCGGAAGCGGCGAGCGACGCGAGCCCCGCGAGGGAACACGCCGCATCCAGCGCCGTGGAAGGCGACGGAGTCGCGCTGAACGGCGTCGCCGCCCAGGGCCCTCTCGGCGGCGTGGCGGTGGAAGAACCGGTCGCGCCGCAGCTTCCGCCGGTTTCGCTCGCCATGACGCGCATGGCGAGCGCGTTGCGGCACCGCAACTTCCGCCTGTTCTGGACGGGCAACTTCCTCTCCAACATCGGCACCTGGATGCAGAACGTGGCCCAGGGCTGGCTGGTGCTGGAGCTCTCCAATTCCGCGTTCTGGCTGGGCGTGGTGGGCTTCGCCTCCTCGGCGCCCATGCTGGTGTTCACGCTGCTGGGCGGCGTGATCGCCGACCAGATGGATCGCCGGCGGCTGCTGATGCGCACGCAGGCGGCGATGATGGTCTTCGCCTTCGTGCTCGCCGCACTGACCTGGTTCAAGGTCGTCAACCTGCCGGAGATTCTGCTGCTGGCCTTCGCCACCGGAGTGGCCATGTCCCTGAACGCGCCCAGCTACCAGGCGCTGGTGCCGCAACTGGTGCCGCGCAAGGACCTGACCAACGCCATCGCGCTGAACTCGGCGCAGTTCAACATGTCGCGCGTGATCGGGCCGACCCTGGGCGGATTTGCCATGGCCTGGTTCGGCGTGGCGGGCAATTTCTTCCTCAACGGTCTGAGCTTCCTGGCGGTGCTGGTGGCACTGGCCCGCATGGAATACCCGCCGGCCGCGGCCAACGATGACGGGGCCGGAATGCTGGAGAAGCTGGGCGAGGGCTTCCGCTACCTGTTCGGACAGCGCTCCATGCTCATGCTGGTGACGCTGGTGGGGCTGGCCAGCATCTTCGGCGTCCCCTACCTGATGTTCCTGCCGCTGTTCGCGCGGGACATCCTGGGCGTAGGCGAGCGCGGGCTGGGTCTGCTGATGGCGGCCAGCGGGCTGGGCGCCTTTTTCGGCGCCGTCACCGTGGCCTGGCGGGGACGGGTGTGGCGGAGGGGACGGTTCGTCACCGCCTGGGGAACGGTGTTCCTGGCCTCCGTCATCCTGTTCTCGTTCTCGCGCTGGTTCGCGCTTTCGCTGGCGCTGCAGTTGGTGGCCGGCTACAGCATGATCCTGATGGTGGCCACAGTGAACTCGCTGCTGCAACATCTTTCGCGGGAAGAGATGCGGGGGCGCGTGATGAGCATGTACGCCACGGCCTTCCTGGGATTTGCGCCTGTGGGCAGCCTGATCGCTGGGTCGCTGGCCGGAGTGATGACCGCGCCGGTGGCGATCGCGGCCATGTCCGCCCTGGCGCTGATCGTGACCCTCTTTCTCTACTTCATGCGGCCGGAGCTGAGGTGCCTGGACTAGTGGGCTTCCTTGATGGGATAGCGCAGGCGCAGAACCGTGGGTTTGGCCGATTCGTTGGGAATGACGACAAAAAGGTTGTCGTATTCGCTGGAGGGAATGTCGACTTCCTCGGTGTCGCCCAGAGCGCGCAATAGCTGCGGAACGGTGTTGGCGTGGCCGACGATGAGCACGACGCCGTTGGGCTGATCCTTGCGGATGCGCTCGATGAGTTCCTTCGGCTCTCTTTGATCGGCTAGAGTGACCTTCAAGCCCAGTTCCCGGGCCAGGGGCGCGACCGTGCGCTGGGTGCGGATGGTGCGCGTGGAATAGATGGCCGTAATGCCGGCATCTTTCAACAGATCCGCCAGCGCTCGGGCGCGAGCGTCGCCTTTCTCAGAGAGCGGCACGGCGGGTTCATCGGAGTTGTAGCGCTTTTCGGCGTGCCGCACCAGGATGACCGCGCGCTGAGCCTCGGCAGCCAGCGGCAGAAGCAGAACGGCAGTCAGGGCGACAGCATGAAGTCCAAGTCTCATCCAGACTCACCTGCACGACAAGACAATGCAACACAAGGACACCAAGGTAACACGACCGAGAGGATTGTAATCGCGCACACCTGAAGGCCGGCTCTACCCAACCGCTCTACTTCCGCTTCAGCACTTCGTGCACGGCCTTGACGATGTAGGGCGCGGTCAACCCGTACTTTTCCATGAGCTGGTCGGGAGTGGCCGATTCCGCATAGGTGTTTTGGATGCCGACGAACTCCATGGGCACGGGTGTGGTGCGGGCCACGGCGCGCGCCACCTGCGACCCGAGTCCGCCGTCGAGCAGGTGCTCCTCAGCGGTGACGATGGCGCCGCACTCTGCCGCAGCCTGCGCGATCGCAGCCTCGTCGAGCGGCTTGATGGTGTGCATGTCGATGACGCGCGCGGCGATGCTTTCTTCTTCCAGCATGTGCTGCGCGCGCAGCGCGTACTGCAGTTCGTAACCGCAGGAGACGATAGCCACGTCGCGGCCACGGCCGTGGACCTTGGCTTTGCCGATCTCGAAGGTGTCCGCCGGACCGTAAATGATGGGTGACTTGGCACGCCCGGTGCGCATGTACGCCGGGCCCACATGCTCGGCCATGCGGCGGACCAGGGCGCGGGCTGAGAACTCGTCGGCCGGCACCAGTACCACGAACCCCGCCAGACCGCACATGAGCGCGATATCCTCGACCGACTGCTGGCTGGGACCGTCCTCGCCGATGGAGATGCCGCCGTGCGAGCCGCAGAACTTGGCGTTGACGCGCGGATAGGCGATGCTCATGCGCAACTGGTCAAACCCCTTGTTGGTGAGGAAAACGGCAAACGAGGATGCGAAGGGGATCTTGCCCTGCAGGGCGAGGCCGCCGGCAATCCCCACCATGTTGGCCTCGGCGATGCCGACGGTCCAGAAGCGGTCGGGAAACTCCTTGCCGAACTTGGCGCTGTAGGTGGACTTGGCCAGGTCGGCGTCGAGCACGACGATGTTGGGGTTCTCCCGGCCCAACTCCACCAGCGCCTGCCCGTAGGCTTCGCGGGTGGCCGCGCCCATCTTCAGCTCGAATTTGGTCCCCGTCTTCATGGCGGCGGTCGCTTCCATGATAGCTTCTAGCTCCTGGCTGCTAGCTCTGGAATTGCGACGTTGCAAGCAACGTCTCTACAGCCGACTCCCGTGCACTAGAACTTTGCCTCGAGCTCCGCGACGGCGGCCTCCACCTGGTCCGGCTTGGGGGCCACGCCGTGCCATTCCACCACGTTCTCCATGAATGAGACGCCCTTGCCCTTCACGGTGTGGGCGATGATGGCCGTGGGTCGGCCGCTGGTATTGGCGCGCGCCCGCTCCAGCGCAGGAATCACCTGCGCGAAGTCGTGGCCATCGATCTCGACCGTGGTCCAGTTGAAGGCGCGGAATTTCTCCACCAGCGGCTCCAAATCGATGATGTTAGTGACGAAGTCATCGAGCTGGATCTTGTTGTAATCCACGATGCAGGTCAGGTTTTGCAGCTTCTGGTGGCCGGCGAACATGGCCGCTTCCCAGATCTGCCCTTCCTGCACTTCGCCGTCGCCGACCAGGACGAAGGTGTGGTAGTCAAGCTGGTCGAGCCGCGCCGCCAGCGCCGCCCCGACGCCGATGGAAAGGCCCTGACCGAGCGAGCCGGTGGACGCTTCCAGAATAGGGAGCATGCGCTTGTCCGGGTGGCCCTGCAGGGGCGAGCCCAGCTTCCGCAGCGTCATCAGCAAAGCGGGGTCGATGTAGCCGGTCTCGGCGTACGTGGCATAGAGCACCGGGCAACTGTGCCCGTTGGAGAGAATGAAGCGGTCGCGCTCGCGCCACGCCGGGTCCTTGGGATCGTGACGCAGCACGCGGAAGTAGAGCGCCACCAGCAGCTCGACCTTGGAGAGCGAGCCGCCGGGATGGCCGCTGCCCGCCGCGCCCAGCATGCGGATGATTTCGATGCGCATGCGGTTGGCGATGCGCTGGAGTTCCGCGATGGACTGGGGCTGTGATGCGCTCATGAACGCGTTCCCGCTCCTGCGGCGGCGCGACGTCCGCCGGAAGATTTCACGGCCTTCTCGGCGCTGGCCGGATAGGCGCGCACGGGACTGTTGGAAGCCGTCGCCGACTCGCGAGCGTGGCGCAGAAGGTACCGGCCGGACTTTGTGAGGAAACGCGCCAGGCGATCGGCGACCTCTTCCAGCAGCACGCGGTCGGTCTTGCCGAAGGCGTTCTCGCGGTCGCTTTCCACGTCGATCACGCCCAAGACCTTCCCGCCCAGCTTGATGGGAACCACGATCTCCGATTTGGTCTCCAGGAAGCACATGCTGTAGGTAGGGTCCTGGGAAACGTCGGGAATCACCTTGAGGATGCCGCTCTGGCCGGTGGTGCCGACGTTGCCTACGCCGAATGCGAAGGCGTGGCAGGGCGGCACGGGACCACGAAAGGCCTGGCGCACCACCTGCTCGCCCACGACCAGGTAGATGCCGATCCAGAAATAATGGCGGGCGTCGTGGAGCTGCTCGACAATCTCATCGAGCGGCGACGCGTGTGCTGTGGCGCTAGGCCGCGCGGCAAGCACACGTTCGACGTCAGCGAGGACTTCGCGTGGGGAACGGTAGCGTTTCAAGCGCTGATCCTGTTGGAATTTTCAGGGAACGACTTTAGTGTAACCGGGCCCCGGAAATGCGGTCAACGAAGGAAACGCGCGGGGAGTGCACCATTTTCGGTGCAATCTCGTCCCTGCGCTACTTGGCAGAGGCCGGTGCCGGCGCCGGCTTAGCGGCTGCGGGAGTGGCCTGAGGTGCAGCAAGCCAGGCGCGGATCTGCGCCAGCGCCGGGCGGGTGGCCTCTTCGCCGCGGCGGATGAGTTCGCCGGCGCGTTCGAAGGCGTCATGCGCAAAGCCGGCGACGTCCGGCTCGAGGATCAGGTCGGCCGCGGCTCTCCACTCCGCACTCATCTTGTTCTGAGCGATGGAGAAACATTGCGCGATGATCTCCAGCACATGCTGCGGGCCATCCTTGCCCACCCAACTGGCCCGCAAGTGCGAGCCGATGACGCGCTCGGCGCCCATTTGGCGCAGGGGCACGGTGGGCACAGAGTAGGCCAGCAGGCCATCCACCATCAGTCGGCCATTGACCTCCACCGGCACGAACACGCCCGGGTACGCGCAACTGGCGCGGATCGCCGGAATCAGCGGGCCGGAACGGAAGACCACCGGTGCGCCGCTTTGGAAGTCGGTGGCCACGATTGCCAGCGGTACTTCCAGTTCCTCAAAGTTCTGCACACGCAGAACCTTCTGCAGGAAGGGGATCATGCGGTCGTTCGAGGCCAGGCCGTGGCGGGAGATGGTCCAGCGGGCGAAATCCTTCCAGCGCACCGAATGGGCGACGGTCTCCATGTCGCGCAACGGGACGCCGCTGGCGTAGATGGCGCCCAACAGCGCGCCCACACTGGTGCCCGCCAGATAACGGATGGGAATGCGCTCCGCCTCCAGCACCTTGAGCACGCCGATGTGAGCCAAGCCGCGGGCGAACCCGCCGCCCAGCGCCACCCCGATGGCTGGTACGCTTTGGAAACGAGCGATCTCCGTGACCGGACGGGTGAGCGTCCTCCAAAAGGCTTCGAGCGCGCGTGCGACCCGGAAAGCCATGGTCCCCTGCCTACCCTTAGGATGCTCCTACTCTTCGGCTGGCGAAAGATTACTTCCGGGTTCCGGGGTCACCAGCGGGGGCCGGAAGTAACGAATTCGCTTGACTGAATGAATGCTCATTCAGTACTATACCACCAATCTGATAGGGCGCGCGCCGCTGCCATCCTCACCCCCGAAATCCACTGCGGCGCGCGCCGCAGTCTTTTGGCCCGGTCTTATGGGTCGGCCGGGCGGCCACGGGCCCCCGGGGGCCCGGAGGAGGGTGAACCAATGACCGGCTCCTGCTTCTTCTCTTGCCTGCCTCCGCAGCGATGTCTTATCGAAGCTGCTACGATTTTTGTCCGAACGTCGCGCTGTCCCAGCGGTTTGGTTTCATCGACTGCCTTCTGTTCCTATGCATAAGCGCATTCATAAAGTCGCGGTACTCGGAGCCGGCACCATGGGGGCGCGGATTGCCGCCCATCTGGCCAACGCCGGAATCCCTTCCCTGCTGCTGGATGTCGTTCCGCCGGATGCCCCGGCCAACTCGCCACCGGCGGCGCGGAACAGGATCGCCCAAGCGGGACTTGATGGGGCGCTGAAGTCGAAGCCCGCGGCGTTCTTTGAGCCTGCACTGGCCCGCCTGGTTACGGTCGGAAACTTCGAAGACGACTTGGAGCGCATCCGTGATTGCGACTGGGTCATCGAAGCGGTCACGGAGAACCTGGAGATCAAGCGCGCACTGCTGAAGAAGGTAGAGGCTGCACGGCGGCCGGGCGCCATCGTCACCACCAACACCAGCGGGCTTCCGGTGGCGAAGATCGCCGAGGGGTTTTCCGAGGATTTCCGGCGCAACTGGTTCGGCACGCACTTCTTCAACCCGCCGCGCTACATGCGCTTGTTGGAAATCATCCCCACGCCGGAAACGGACCGCGCCGCGCTCGACGCGGTAACCCACTTCGCTGATGTCGTTCTGGGCAAGGGCATCGTCTTCGCCAAGGATACCCCGAACTTCATCGCCAACCGCATTGGGACGTTTTCGGTGCTCAACGTCATGCGGCTGATGCAGGAGATGGACCTGACCATCGAAGAGGTCGACGCGCTCACCGGCACCGCGGTCGGTTGGCCGCGCTCGGCAACCTTCCGCACCATCGACCTCGTAGGACTCGACGTTCTCGGGCACGTGGTCCGCAACCTGACCGAGAACGTGCATGACGAGCGCAGTGACCTGGCCCTCCCCGGGTTTTTCACGCAGATGCTTGACCGCAAGTGGCTGGGCGACAAGACCGGCGGCGGCTTCTACAAGAAAACCAAGGGCGCTAACGGCGACGAGCGGCTCAGCCTGGACTGGAAGACGCTCGAGTATCGCCCGCAGCAGAAGCCAAAGTTCGCGGCGCTCGAAATGGCGCGCAACCTCGAGAGCCTGCCCGAACGGCTGCGCACCTTGCTTTCCGGGGATCCGAGGGACAAAGCTGCGCAGTTCCTGTGGACCGCGCTCGCGGAGCTATGGACCTACTCGGCCAATCGCATCGGGGAGATCGCCGATTCCATCGTCGAGATCGACCGCGCCATGCGCCTGGGTTTCAACTGGGAGCTGGGACCGTTCGAGCTGTGGGACGCCGCCGGTGTCGAAACCACCGTTGCCCGCATGGAGAAGGAAGGCAAGCCGGTCGCCGCCAACGCCAGGAAGCTGCTGGCCGCGGGCAAGAAGTCCTGGTATGCCGACACGGCTGCAGCCGCTTCCGGTCGCTCCTATTTCGATTTGGCCAAGAGCGACTACCGCGACGTGGAAGTCCCGGCGGGCGTGTGGTCAGTGGAGGTTGTAAAGAAGTCGCGCGGCGTGGTGAAGAAGAACGCCGGCTGCTCGCTGGTGGATTTGGGAGACGGTGTCGGCTGCCTGGAATTCCACTCCAAGATGAACTCCTTGGGCGGCGACATCGTGCAGCTCGTCAGCCAGGCGCTGAAGCCCGGCGGCCCCGGCGACGCCTTCGACGCCTTCGTCATCACCAACGACGCGCCACACTTTTCCGTAGGCGCGAACCTCATGCTGCTGCTGATGGCGGTACAGGAAGAAGAATGGGACGACGTGGACCTCGCCATCCGCCAGTTCCAGGGCATGACGCAGGCCATCAAATTCTGTCCCAAGCCGGTGGTGGTGGCGCCCTTCGGCATGACGCTGGGCGGCGGCACGGAAATCTCGCTGCACGCCGCGGCGCGCCAGCCGCATTGCGAACTCTACATGGGGCTGGTCGAGGTCGGCGTCGGCCTGCTGCCCGGGGCCGGCGGCTGCAAGGAGATGCTGCTGCGCGCGCTCGATTCCGCCGGCTCCATCCGGCCGGAAGGCCGCGGCGAATCAGTCGAAATGATGGAGGCCATGAAGCGCGCCTTCGAAACCATCGCCACGGCTAAAGTCTCAACCTCGGCACACGAAGCCCGCGGCTACGGCTTCCTTTCCGACTCTGACCGCATCACTATGAATCGGGAACGCATTCTGGCCGATGCGAAAGAACGCGCGCTGGAGCTGGCCCGCGCCGGCTACGTGCCGCCGGTGATGCGCACCGATATTCCCGCCCCCGGCGAGAACGTGCTGGCTACGCTGAAGCTGGGCGTACATCTCATGCGCCAGGGCGAATACATCAGCGACCACGAAGTGAAGATCGGCAACAAGGTTGCCGAGGTGCTCTGCGGCGGCAACGTCACGCCGGGCACGCTGGTGAGCGAGCAGTACATCCTCGACCTGGAGCGCGAAGCTTTCAAGTCGCTGTGCGGCGAGAAGAAGACGCAGGAGCGCATTCAGTACACTTTGAAGACGGGGAAGACGTTACGCAATTGAGGATTCAGTGATTGACGATGGGGGATTGCGCAGCACACGATACTGATCAGTACCGGGCCACGCAGGAAGCGATTACTGGAGGCGCCATGCGAACTGGATTGCTAAGTTTGGCGCTGCTCGCACTGTCTGTCCGGGTCCCAGCACAATATGGAACTGCCCCGAGCGGCTACTACCCGACAAGCTATGGCGGATCGATCTTCACGGGTAAGGTCGTCTCTGGAGATGCAAACCAGAACCTAACCCTCACTTACACCAAGGGCTCGAAGACCGAGACGTTTGTCGGCCGCCTTGTGAAAGGCTGCAACGTGCCCACAACCGACGGCAGTAAGAGGCTCATGAATGCGACGGATGTGTCAGTGGGCAGTCTAGTGACGGTGTTCTTTCAGACCGTTTCCCGCAAGGAAAACGGGAAAAAAGTGAAAGAGAACCAGATCATCGCTATTTCGTTCTCAGAAGTAGATGGCAAGAAGATTCCAGAGGACAAGTGGCTTATCTACAACTGCAGGGGGCCTGGCTATGAAGTCTTTCGATTCTGAGGCAAGGGCCCCTAGAGAAGGATCCTATGCGTGAAGTTGTGATTGTCAGTTCGGTTCGCACCGCCGTCGGCAAGGCTTACAAGGGCACGTTGCGGACCACGCGGCCGGATGACCTGGCCGCCATCGCCATCAAGGGGACGCTCGAGCGCGTGCCGCAGCTCGAGGCGCGCGAGATCGAGGACGTCATCCTGGGCTGCGCCATGCCCGAGGCCGAGCAAGGGATGAACGTGGCCCGCATCGCCGCGTTGCGTGCCGGGCTGCCGGTCGAGACTTCAGCCATGACCATCAACCGCTTCTGCTCTTCCGGCTTGCAGGCGATTGCGCTGGCGGCGGAGCGCATCCAGGCGGGCGGCGCGGAGGTGATCGTCGCCGGCGGCACCGAGTCCATGTCGCTGGTGCCCATGGGCGGCAACAAGGTATCGGCTAATCCGTGGCTGATCGAACACTACCCGGATTCCTATCTCTCCATGGGCCTCACGGCCGAGCGCCTGGCGAAGCGCTGCGGCATCACCCGTGAGATGGCGGATGAGTTCTCGCTGCGCAGCCATCAGAAGGCGCTGGCGGCTATCGCTGCGGGGAGATTCGAAGACGAGGTCGTGCCCGTGCCGGTGAGCTTCACTACGCCTAATGGAGCGAAGCCGAAGCGAACCGAGATGGTTTTCAAAGTCGATGAAGGCCCACGCGCGGATACTTCGCTCGAAGCCCTGGCCAAGCTGAAACCGGCGTTCCATGCCAAGGGAACGGTTACCGCAGGCAATGCGTCGCAGATGTCCGATGGCGCGGCGGCAGCGGTCGTGATGTCTGCCGAACGAGCCAAGCAACTCGGCATCAAGCCGCTGGCGCGCTACGTGTCGTTCGCGACGGCCGGCTACAAGCCGGAGGAGATGGGGCTGGGTCCGGTGTTCGCCATCCCCAAGGCGTTGAAGCTGGCCGGGCTGAAGCTGGATGACATCGCGGTCATTGAATTGAACGAAGCGTTTGCGGCGCAATCGCTGGCGGTTATCAAGGAAGGCGGACTCGATCCAGAGCGGATCAACCCAAATGGGGGCGCAATCGCACTGGGTCATCCGCTGGGATGCACCGGCGCCAAGCTCACGGCCTCGATCCTCCGCGAGCTCAAGCGTCGCAAGGCCCGCTACGGCATGGTGACCATGTGCGTGGGCGGAGGAATGGGCGCAGCGGGAGTCTTCGAGAACCTCGACTGATCACGTCTTTCACCACAAAGGGCACAAAGGCAGCACGAAGGAGTGAAATGGGCGGCATAACTAAGAAACGGACGGCGAACGAGGTGAGCCGCCTTGTGATCGACGCCGCCATGAGAGTTCATAGCTCCCTCGGCCCTGGATTGCTGGAGAGCACCTACGAGGCGTGCCTCGCCCAAGAAGCTTCGCAAAGCGGGCCTGAATGTTCAAACCCAGGTGCCGTTGCCTGTCGTATACGACGGAGTAAAGCTGGAAGTCGGCTATCGAGTGGACCTACTCGTCGAAGACCTCGTGATCGTCGAGGTCAAAAGTGTTGAGGCCCTGGCGCCGATTCATCAGGCCCAGGTTCTCTCATATTTGAAGCTGAGCGGGCGGAATCTTGGATTGCTCATTAATTTCAACGTGGTTCACCTTAAGGATGGAATCAAACGGTTTGTGATGGGAACCGACTGGAAGTAATTCCTTCGTGTTCCCTTCGTGTCCTTTGTGGTGAGCTTTTTACCGATGCGCGAGGAAATGAAATGGCCACTGTAGAAGCAATACCAAAGTCCCAGATCACCGGCGGCAGCTTCCTGATCGAAGACCGCACGCCGGAGGAAGTCTTCACGCCCGAGGACTTCAGCGAGCAGCACCAGCTCATTGCGCAGACCACGGAAGAGTTCGCGCGCAACGAGATCGTGCCCAACATCGAGAAGATCGAGCACAAGGACTGGGCGGTCACGCGGGAGCTCATCCGCAAGGCCAGCGAGCTGGGCCTGGCCAACGTGGACGTCCCCGAAGAATACGGCGGCGCGGAGATGGACAAGGTGTCGTCTTCCATCATCTCCGACCGCATCGCCAAGTGCGGCAGCTTCAGCGTGAGCTTCACCGGGCACATGGGCATCGGCACGCTGCCCATCGTGTATTTCGGCACCGACGAGCAGAAAAAGAAGTACCTGCCCGGGCTGGCCTCCGGAAAGCTGATCGGCGCCTACGCGCTCTCCGAGTCCACTTCCGGCTCCGACGCGCTCAACTGCCGGGCGCGCGCCGACCTCACGCCCGACGGCAAGCACTACATCCTCAACGGCGAAAAGATGTGGATCACCAACGGGGGCTTCGCCGACCTGTTCACGGTCTTCGCCAAGGTGGGCGGCGAAAAGTTCAGCGCCTTCCTGGTGGAGCGCACGTACCCCGGCGTGACCATCGGCGCCGAAGAGAAAAAGATGGGCATCCGCGGCTCGTCCACCACTCCTGTCATCCTCAGTGACTGCAAGGTTCCGGCGGAGAACTTGCTGGGCGAGATCGGCAAGGGCCACGTCATCGCCTTCAACATCCTGAACATCGGCCGCTTCAAGCTGGGCGCCGGCTGCACCGGCGGCGCGCGCACCTCGCTGGAGCACGCGGTAGCTTACGCCAAGGAGCGCAAGGCGTTCGGCAAGTCCATTGCCGAGTTCGGAATGATCCGGGAGATGCTGGCCGACATCGCCGTCAGCGTGTGGGTATCCGAGAGCATCGTCTATCGCACGGTGGGCATGATCGACGCCGCGCTCGCCGGCATCGACAAGAAGTCGCCGGAAGCTTCCCGCCTGATCCGCAAGGGGATCGAGGAATACGCCGTCGAATGTTCCATCGTCAAGGTCTGGTGCTCGGAGATGATGGACCGCGTGGTGGACGCCGTGGTGCAGATCTACGGCGGCTACGGGTTCGTGGAGGAGTATCCGGCAGAGCGCGCCTATCGCGATTCGCGCGTCAACCGCATCTTCGAAGGCACGAACGAGATCAACCGGCTGATCATCACCGGCTTCCTGCTGAAGCGCGCCATGAGCGGCCAGTTGCCGCTGCTGCCCGCCATCAAGAAGCTGATGGACGAAGTGCTCTCCGGCCCCACCTCGGGCGACGAATTCGAAGGCCCGCTGGCCGCCGAGCGCAAGCTGGTAGCTGCCGCCAAGAAGCTGGCCTTGTTCGCCTCCGGCGCCGCCTCGCAGAAGTACATGACCGGTCTTGCCGACCAGCAGGAGATCATGGGAGCCATGGCCGACCTCGCCATCGAAGCCTACGCCATGGAGTCGGTCGTGCTGCGCGCCCGGAAGATGGCGGCACAACAGGGAGAGAAAGCCGCCGCGCTGGCCATCGCCATGACCCAGGTGTATCTCGCGGTCGCGATGGAGAAGGTGGAATCAGCCGCGCGCAAGGTGATTGCCGCCGTCGCCGAGGGCGACATGCTGCGCACCCAGCTCGCTATCCTGCGGCGCTTGGGGAAGTACGAACCGTACAACGTTATTGCGCTGCGGCAGCGAATCGCCCAGCGGGTGATCGAGACCGGCAAGTACGTAACGACGTAGCGCAAAACCACAGAGGACACAGGGGAGCACGGAGGCCAGAAAGTAGAGTCGCCGCCTAGCTCTGTGTTCCTCTGTGGCCTCTGTGGTTAAACAACTCAGGCCGTTGTCTTTCCTTCGCGCTCTTTGCGCAGCTCTTCCATGACTGCACGCACCAGTTCCTTGGCGTCGGTAAGCGACTTGAGCACCAGCTCCACGTCCATGACCGGGCGGTCGGGATAGCGCTGGCTCTGGCAGTAGACGCCGTGCTGGCCCACCAGGACCATGGCGTCGGTAAGGAGGTCCATGGTGACGGCCAGGCGGCCGCGCGGGACTCCCATCATGAACTCGTACTTCTGCAGCTCTTCCTGCTTCTCGTCGAACACGGACATGCGATAATTCTACCCTTTGCCGGGCAGGCGGCAGACTGTCCCCGGTAGCAAATCCCAGGTAAGGAAGGTCTTCAATGCGCCGAATCCTCGCTTCCCTGTTCGTTCCGGTTTTCGCCTGCGTGGCATTTTTCGCCCAGCAGCAGGATAAGAGCAAGCGCCCGTCGCCGCCGGGCACGGCTGAGATCACCATCGCGGGCAAGAAGATCACCATCAATTACAGCCGCCCGAAGATGAAAGACCCCAAGACCGGAGCTGTGCGTAAGATCTACGGAGGGCTGGTGCCCTACGGTCAGGTATGGCGTACGGGCGCGAACGAGGCCACGGAGTTGATCACCGAGGCCGATCTCACCATCGGCGGCGTCGCCGTCCCCAAGGGCAAGTACACGCTGTTCACCATCCCCGATGAAAAAGGCTGGAAGCTCATCATCAACAAGCAGACTGGTCAGTGGGGCACGGATTATGACGCCAAGCAAGACCTGGCTCGCGTCGATATGAAGACCGAACTCATCGAGATCCCGGTCGAGCAGTTCACTATCTCGTTGATGGCAAAGGGAACGAACGGCGCCACGCTGCGCCTGGACTGGGAGAAGACCCGCGCCTGGGTGGACTTGACGGCCAAGTAGGCGCGTCGCGGCAGGTCGCCGCAGTTGCATGTGAGGACTAGGGAGGTCCGCATGGCGCGGCAGAATATTTCCTCGGGCACACCCTGGGAGCCCGTGGTCGGCTACTCACGCGCGGTGCGCGTGGGCAACCGCATTTACGTCTCCGGAACCACCGCCACCGATAAGGACGGACTCATTGTCGGCGCCGGCGATGCGTATGCCCAAACCGTGCAGACCCTGCGCAACATCGAGCGCGCGCTGAAGAACGCCGGCGCCTCACTCGCCGACGTAGTGCGCACGCGCATCTTCGTCACCAACATCGACGATTGGGAGCAGATCGGCAGGGCTCACGGCGAGTTCTTCGCCAATATCCGCCCCGCCACCACCATGGTCGAAGTCACCCGCCTGATCGACCCCGACATGCTGGTCGAGATTGAAGCCGAGGCCATCGTGGAGAAGCCTTAACCACAAAGGGCACGAAGGAACACGAAGTGGTGAGCGTGAATTCCTTCGTGATCCTTTGTGTCCTTTGTGGTTGAGCGCCTAGTCGGCGGCTTCGCGCATCGCCGGGCGCCAGCGCAGTACCGGCTTGCGGGCGGCCTGTACTTCATCCAGCCGTGAAACTCGCGTGGTGTGCGGCGCGTCCAGGATGATCTGCGGTTCCCGCTCGGCTTCATCCGCGATGGCTTGCATGGCCTCGATGAACAGATCCAACTCTTCCTTCGACTCGCTCTCCGTCGGCTCGATCATGAGCGCGCCCGGAACAATCAGCGGGAATGCCGTGGTGTAGGGATGGAACCCATAGTCGATCAGCCGCTTGGCGATGTCTCCGGTCTTCACCCCTTTCGCGGCCTGCTTCCTGTCGCTGAACACGACCTCGTGCATGGTGGGCGTCTTGTAGGGTAGCTCGTACACGCCCTCCAGCCTCTTGCGGATGTAGTTGGCATTGAGGACGGCGTCTTCGGTGGTCTGCCGCAAACCATCAGGACCGTTGGCCAGGATGTAGGCCAGGGCGCGGACGTGCATGCCGAAGTTGCCGTAGAACGCCCGCACGCGGCCGATGGATTTTGGCCGGTCGTAGTCGAATTCGAGCGAGCCGTCCGCGTTCTCCTTCACCACCGGCAGCGGCAGGAAGGGCTCCAGCTTCCGCTTGCACGCCACCGGGCCTGACCCCGGGCCGCCGCCGCCGTGCGGCGTAGAGAACGTCTTGTGCAGATTCAAGTGCATGACGTCCACGTTGAAGTCGCCCGGCCGGGTCTTGCCTACGAGCGCGTTCATGTTGGCGCCGTCCATGTAGAGCAACCCGCCCTTGGCGTGCAGGATATCCGCGATCTTGTGGATCTCCTGCTCGAACACACCCAGGGTGTTCGGGTTGGTCAGCATGAGCGCGGCTACGTCTTCGTTCATCTGCCGTTCGAGCGCGCTCACATCCACCATGCCGGCCGCGTTCGACTTCAGGTTTTCCACCGCGTAGCCGCAGATAGCTGCGGTCGCCGGGTTGGTGCCATGCGCCGAATCGGGGATCAGGACCTTCTTGCGCGGATTCCCCTGCGCCTCAAGAAACGCGCGCACCATAAGGATGCCGGTAAGCTCGCCATGCGCTCCCGCCGCCGGCTGCAGCGTGATCGCCTCCATGCCGGTGATCTCCAGCAGGCAGTCGGCCAGCGTCTTCAGGATGCGCAGCGCCCCCTGCGACAGCCGCTGCGGCTGGTAGGGGTGCGCTTCGGCCAGCCCGCGCAGCCGGGCCACGAACTCGTTCACCCGCGCGTTGTACTTCATGGTGCACGAGCCCAGCGGGTAGAGGCCCGTGTCCACCCCGTAGTTCCAGGTGGAAAGCCGCGTGAAGTGGCGGATGATCTCAATCTCGCTGACCTCCGGCATGTGGCCGAGGTCGGAACGCCTCGCTGCACCCAGCAGCTTCTCGGCGTCCACCGGAGGAACATCCAGCGGCGGCAGTTTCCAGGCCGCCTTGCCGGGCGACGACTTCTCGAAGATGAGACCCTCGTTCTGGGTGACGTGGGTGGTGGCCTTGCGCGCACCGCTCATGCCCGCACCGCCTCGACCGCTGCATCGATGGATTCGCGCTTCGTCTGCTCCGTGCAGCACCACAGGGACGCGTTTCCCAGTTCCGGATAGAACTTCTTCAGCGGAAAGCCGCCCACGATCTTCTTTTCCAGCAGGCGCCGGTTGAGCTCGTGTGGGTCTTCCTCGGTCGCAACTACGAACTCATGGAAGCGTGGCGCGCCGTCGAATAGCACCTTTGCCCGTTTGCCGAACTCGCCCGCCGCATAGGCGGCCTTGGCCAGGTTGTGCGTGGCCAGCTCCTTCAACCCTTCGCGTCCGTAGACGGAAAGAAAGATGGTGGCCATCAACGCCACCAGCGCCTGGTTGGTGCAGATGTTGGAAGTCGCTTTCTCCCGCCGGATGTGCTGCTCGCGGGTGGAGAGCGTCAGGCAGAAGCCTCGGCGTCCGTGGCGGTCGCGGGTTTCGCCCACCAGCCGCCCGGGCATCTGGCGCACGTATCTTTCGCGCGTGGCCAGCACGCCGCAGAACGGTCCGCCGAATCCCGCAGGCACCCCGAACGACTGCGCCTCCATGGCGACGATGTCCGCCTCTGCCGGCGGCCGCACAATGCCCAGCGAGACTGCTTCCGCAATCACCACCACCAGCAGCGCGCCCTTGCGGTGGGCGATCTCGGCGATGGCGCTCACATCTTCGATCGTCCCGAAGAAGTTCGGCGACTGGATCACAACGCACGCCGTTTCGTCGCTCACCGCGCGCTCGACCGCGCCGGCATCCACGCGGCCGTTCTCGCCGTAGCCGGCCTCGTTGACCTTCATTCCGTCGTGCTGCACATAGGTGGCGAGCACTTCCCGATATTCCGGATGCACCGTACGCGCGACCACCGCCGCGTGCCGCCCCGTAATCCGCGCCGCCATCATGGCGGCTTCCGGCACGGCCGTGGAGCCGTCATACATCGACGCGTTGGCCACCTCCATCCCGGTCAGCTCGCAGATCATGGTCTGGAACTCGAAAATCGACTGCAGCGTGCCCTGCGCGATCTCCGCCTGGTAGGGCGTATAGGCGGTGAAGAACTCGCCCCGCGACACCAGCGCGTCGATCACCACCGGCCGGTAGTGCTGGTAGACGCCGGCGCCCAGGAAGCTGGCGTGGTCGGCCGCCGTTCCGGCGCCCCGCTCGCGGAAATATTCCACGATCTCCGCTTCCGCCATCTGCCGAGGCACCTTCAGGTCGCGGTTCAGGCGGTACTCGGCGGGAATATGCGAGAACAGGTCGTCGATGGAGCGCGCGCCGATCTCGCGCAGCATCGCCTCGCGATCCGAAGGAGATTTGGGGAGATAACGCATGCAGGCGTTGAAGGATTGAGTGGTCGAATCATTGCATGACTTCTCGGAGACGCTGCAGGCAGCGTTGCAATGATTCAAGGACTCAATGATTCACTGATTTAATTCCCTCCTTCTTGCGCGACGAACCTCTCATACTCTTGCGCGGACATCAATCCCTTCAGCTCGTCCGGGTTATCCAGCGTGACCTTGATCATCCACGTCCCGTGCGGATCGCTGTTGATCTTCTCCGGCGCGGTGGCCAGTTCCTCGTTCACCGCCGTCACCGTGCCGGAGACCGGGGCGAACAGGTCGGAGACCGCCTTGACCGATTCGACCGTGCCGAACCCCTGCATGGCCGTGATCTTCGCGCCGGGCTTGGGCAGTTCGACGAACACGATGTCGCCCAGCGCCTGCTGCGCGTGGTCCGTGATGCCGATCAGCCCGCTCGTGCCATCCATGCGGATCCATTCGTGTTCTTTCGTGTACTTCAGTTCTTTGGGGTAGGCCATGCTCGCTCCGGTCTCCTCCAGCTATGTGCGGCTGCGTTTATAGAAGGGCGTCGGGACGACCCGGGCCTTCACGCCCTGGCCGCGAATCTCCACTTGCAGCACCGTCTCCAGCACCGCCGCCTCCGGCGGCACGTAGGCCAAGGCGATGTTCTTCTTCAGATAGGGCGCGAAGGAGCCGCTGGTCACAAAGCCGATCTCCCGGCCTCCCTCGTCCATCACCTTGTAGCCGTCGCGCGCGATGCCGCGCTCGATCATCTCCAGCCCCACCAGGACACGGCGTACGCCCTCCGTTTTCTGTTTGGCCAGAGCTTCGCGCCCGATGAACTCGCCTTTTTCCATCTTGCAGAAGCGGTCCAGGCCCGCCTCCCACACCGTGATGGACTCCGAGATCTCGTGGCCGTAGAGCGCCATCCTGGCCTCCAGGCGCAGCGTGTTGCGCGCGCCCAGGCCGCACGGCAGGACGCCGAATGCGTCCCCGGCCTCCAGCACTTCCTGCCAGACACGCGCGCTCGTCGCTGCATCGGAAGGAATGTAGATCTCGAAACCGTCTTCGCCCGTGTAGCCGGTACGCGCGATCAGCACCCGCGGCAGCCCGCACACCTTCCCCGTGGTGAACCAGTAGTTCTTGAGGTCGCCGAGCTCGACGTCGGTCAGCTTGGCCAGCAGGTGAGCCGCACGAGGCCCCTGGATCGCGAGTTGGGTGTAGTCATCACCCTCATCGATCACCTCGCAGTCGAAACCGCGGCTGTTCTCGCGTACCCAGCGTACGTCTTTTTCCCGCGTGCCCGCGTTGATGACCAGCAGGTAATCGCTCTCCCCAGTGCGATGCACGATGACGTCATCCACGAACGTGCCCTGCGGGTAGAGCAGCGCGGAATACTGCGCCTGCCCGACGGCCAGCCGCGAGGCGTCGTTCATGGTGATGTGCTGGACGGCCTCGAGCGCCTGCCGCCCGCGCACCCGCACGTCGCCCATGTGGCTGACGTCGAACACTCCCACCGCGGTCCGCACCGCCAAGTGTTCCTGGATGAGTCCGCCCGGGCGTCCGCCCCAGCCCGCGGGATACTCCACCGGCATGTCCCAGCCGCCGAAGTCCACCATCTTGGCGCCCATCTGGCGATGGACGCTGTTGAGCGCGGTCTTCCGGAGCGTCGGCGCAGTCGCCTCGACTGTCGGGGACAATTAGGATTTCCTTCGTAGGGTCGCTTGTTGCCGGCCCGCTGAGATGGCAGAAAAGCTACGTTATCACGCGGTTTTTCGGACGGTCAACGGTCGACGCCGCCATTGCGGGCAGGCTGTTCCTCTACCTGCGGCTCTACCGGCTCGCGTCCTGCAGGCCACGCCGATTGGCTGAACACCGATCCATAGAAGCGCCAGTTGCAGTCGTGACAGCGGAGGGGACGCCGCAGCACCAGCCGCAGGACCCACCGCTCATAGAAGCTCCGGCGACGCGAGCGATGCACGCTGTGGCTCTTGCATTTCGGACACACGCGTAGCGCCACACTGGCCTCCGGGAGTGCGAAGCTTCTCCCCTTCCATTCTACCGAGAGGCGCCTCCGGCTCCGGGAAATCCCCCACGGAGCACCCGCCTGGGCCCCCTTTCCCTTCCGCTTGAAACGCGCTACATTGCACGGCATGGCTGACCCGTTCCGCTGCGCGATCTGTGGCCAGGAAGAGGCCAAGTGCACCTGCGACAAGTACTGCTTCCTCTGCCAGGGAGGCCACCAGGTTCGCCTCTGCCAGGACGGCATGTATTACTGCCTCGATTGCCGCGAAGCCTGCGACTTCCAGGCGCAGTACTGAAAAGCAGCAGGTCGCCGTTCGCATCCTCCCGGAAAAGACAAAGGCGAGCCGGGTGAGGGGCTCGCCTTTGGGGGCGCCGGAACCGCGGGCGCGGCTCCGGGTTGGGGAAGCGCTACTGGCTCTTGGGCGCTTCGCCCGACTTCTGTTCCTGCGACTTCTTGCTGGCCTTCTTGGTGGACTTCTTGGTGTTCGTCGAGCTCTGCTGAGTCTCGCTGCTGGTGGTGGTGCTCTCCTCCGCCTTTTTCTTCTTGCTGGCAAAGCCGGGGGTGGCCAGCGTCAACGCCAGCAGGCATGCCGAGATGGTGATCAGCGTCTTTTTCATATGTGGGTTTCAAACCCTCCTTTCGGCTATCCACGCTAGCAATCCGCCGCCAAGAAGGGCGTAAGGAAGAAATAAAAAAATCGTAAGCTTGCAGGACCCGACGGCTCAGGCTCCGGGCTCGAACCGGTAGCCGATCCAGGGCTCGGTGAGGATGTACCTGGGTGACGCCGGATCGCGTTCCAGCTTCTTGCGCAGGGCGGCCACCAGCACGCGCAGCGATTCCGTCTGTCCCACGTAGGCCCCTCCCCAGATGGCCGCGAGCAATGTCTTATGGGTCAGCACCTTCCCGGCGTGCCGCATCAGGTAGACCAGCAGGTCGTACTCCTTGGGCGTGAGGTGCACTTCCCTGCCAGCGACCAGCACGGCACGCGCCTCCAGGTCGATGCGGAACTCACCTGCCTCGAGCACGGTCACCTGCTCGTGCGTCCCCGGTGGCGCCCGGCGCAGCGCCGCCCGCACCCGCGCCAGTAACTCGTCCATGCCGAACGGCTTGGTCACGTAGTCATCAGCGCCCGCATCCAGCGCCTCGATTTTGGTGGCTTCCTCCTGCTTCACCGAAAGCACGATAATCGGCGCGCAGGACACCTGGCGCAGCCTCCGGCACAGCTCCAGCCCGGCCAGGTTGGGCATGGAAAGGTCGGTGATGACCAGGTGCGGCGACCAGTCGTGGAACAACTCCAGCGCCGCTTCGCCGTCGGCCGCGGTGCGCACCGCGTAGCCGCCGGCGCTCAGTCCGGCGCGCAGCACGCGCGTGATCTGCGGTTCGTCGTCCACCACCAGGATGCGCGGCAGTTCGCTGCTCATTGCGTTTCGGCCGGTTCCACGCCCGCCTCCACGGGGAGCATAAAGACCACGCGGGTCCCGGTTCCAGCCCTCGCCGGTTCCGCGCGGATGACGCCGCCGTGCGCGTGTACGATGCCGCGCGCGATTGCCAGCCCCATCCCGATCCCGCCCGGCCGCCCGGCTCCGGCTCTCTCTGCGGCGCTGGCGCGGTAGAACTTCTCGAACACGCGCTCGCGCTGCGTCTCGGGGATGCCCGGCCCCTCATCCTCCACGGCGAATTCCACCCCACTCGCCGACTTCTTCACCTGGACTTGGATGCGCGTTCCCGGCGGTGCGTACTGGCTGGCGTTCTCCAGCAGCGTGAAGATGACTTGGGCGATGGCTCTCGGCTCCACCCGCAGGGGCGGCGTTCCTCCTTCGACGCCCACCTCCACGCGATGCTCGCGCAGCAGCGGCTCGGCGCGCCCCAGGGCTGCCTTCACGATTTCTTCGGTCGTGCTCCAGACGCGGCGGGCCGCGATGTCGCCCGCTTCGATGCGCGCCATCTCCACTAGGCCCTCGATGAAATGGTTCAGCCGGTCGGCTTCTTCGTTGATCACCTGCAGCAGTTCGCGGCGGCCCTCCGACTTCAAGCCTTCCCTGGGAGCACGCCCTTCCTGCAGCAGCGTGGTCACTGAAGCCTTGATGGAAGTCAGCGGCGTGCGCAGGTCATGCGTCACCGCGTCCAGCAGCGCCGACTTCAACTGTTCGCTCTGCCGCAGGGCCTCGGCATGGCTGGCGCGATCGAACGCGCCTTGCAGTTCCTCGTAGAGCTGCCCGATCTTCCGCTGCCCGGCCTCGGCCTCCTGCGCCCGTCGCTGCGCCTTCGACGACAGCTCGCCCACCGTCACCGAGGTCACCAGGAACGCCATCAGCGCCACCCAGTCGTCAGGTTGGGCGAGGGCGAACTCGAAGCCGGGCAGGAAGAAGAAGTTCAGGTACGCCATGCCCAGCAGCGACGCCAGCAAGGCCGGCCGGCTCCCGAACCCGGTGGCCACCAGCAGCACCACCATCAGCAGCAACACTGCCGCCACCACCGAATCGATCCGGTAGTAGAAGGGCGCCAGCAGCAGCGTCACCAGGCCCACGCCCGCGACCGCGGCGAAATAGCCGGCGTATGTCCGCTGCCGGAACCGCCGCCAGGCGCTCTCCACTGACCCTGGCACGCGCATCATTGGGACCGCGAAGAAGGAAAAAACGACATGGACCCTTGTCCGGCTAGATGACCACCGTCTCCTTGTGCTCGCCGAACACGCGGCGCATGGCATCGGAGATCTCGCCCACCGTGGCGTAGCTTTCTACCGCTTCCAGGATGCGCGGCATCAGGTTTTCACCCCCTGCGGCGGCCGCCTCGATGCCCGCCAGCGCGGCTTTCCACCTGGCTGCATCGCGGCGTGCCCGCAGCGCCCGCAGGCGTTCCACTTGCTGGCGCTCCAGCGCCTCGTCCACGCGCTGCACCGGCACTGAGCGTTCTTCCTCCACCGTAAAACGGTTCACGCCCACCACGATGGCTTCCTGGCCTTCCACCGCGCGCTGATATTCGTAGGCCGCGTTCTGGATCTCCTGCTGCACGTAGCCACGCTCGATGGCGCGCAGCATGCCGCCCATGGCCTCGATCTTCTCCAGGTACGCCGTGGCCCGCTCCTCGATGGCGTTGGTCATGGCCTCGATGTAATACGACCCCGCCAGCGGATCGATGGTATTGGCCACTCCCGATTCGTAGGCCACGATCTGCTGCGTGCGCAGCGCGATACGCGCCGCGTCTTCCGTCGGCAGGCCCAGCGCCTCGTCGTAGCTGTTGGTGTGCAGCGACTGCGTGCCGCCCAGCACCGCCGCCACCGCCTGCAGCGTGGTGCGCACGATGTTGATCTCCGGCTGCTGCGCCGTCAGCGTCGAGCCCGCCGTCTGGGTATGGAAGCGCAGCATCTCCGACCGGGGATTCTTCGCCCGGAACCGCTCCCGCATGATGCGCGCCCACATGCGCCGCGCCGCCCGGTACTTCGCCACCTCCTCCAGCACGTTGTTGTGCGCGTTGAAGAAGAACGAGATGCGGGGCGCGAACCGGTCCACGTCCAGGCCCGCGCGCAGCGCCGCCTCCACGTAGGTCATGGCGTTGCCCAGCGTGAACGCCACCTCCTGCACAGCCGTCGAGCCCGCTTCCCGCATGTGGTAGCCGGAAACGGAGATCACGTTCCACTCCGGCACCTCGCCGTTCGCCCACGCGAACATGTCGGTGATGATGCGCATGGCCTGCTGCGGCGGATAGATGTACGTCCCCCGCGCGATGTATTCCTTCAGCACGTCGTTCTGCACCGTGCCCGAGAGTTTGCGCAGGTCGGCTCCCTGTCGCCGGGCCACCGCCACATACAGCGCCAGGAGGATGGCCGCCGTGGCATTGATGGTCATCGAAGTGGAAATCTTCGTCAGGTCGATGCCCTCGAACAGCCGCTGCATGTCTTCGATCGAGTCGATGGCCACGCCCACTTTGCCCACCTCGCCCAGGGCCATGGGGTGATCGGAGTCCATGCCCATCTGCGTGGGCAGGTCGAACGCGACCGAAAGACCGGTGGTGCCGTGCTCGAGCAGGTAGCGGTAGCGGCGGTTGGATTCTTCCGCGTCGCCCATGCCCGCATACTGCCGCATGGTCCACAACCGCCCGCGGTACATCGTGGTCTGTACCCCGCGCGTGTAGGGAAACTCGCCGGGGTAGCCGACGTCGCGCTCGTAGTCCCAGTTTTCCAGGTCCGCGGGCGTGTAGAGGGGTTGCGGCTCGATGCGTGCCGGCGATTCCTTCGGCACGGCCCGCTCGAATGCCTTCTCCGGTGTCCTGGTCTTCCTGGCCATCAATCCTTTCGCCGCGCTCGCAGGAAGGAACTCACGCCGAACCAAAGAAACGCGATCACGAAGGCTGCGGTCACCGCCAGCCGCATCTCGCCGATGCCGGTTTCCCGGTAGGCCTGGTACTCGCGCCACCCTGCGCCCATTCCGAAAATTGCGAACACCACAAAGAAGAAGCCGGCAATCTCCAGGCCCAGCCGCCGCAGCGCGTCGAGGGTAGCCGCCACCGCGCCACGCAGGGCTCCCCACACCGCCGCCAGCAACGGATGGCGCCGCCCGGCCACGATCAGCCGCGCCGCCTCACGCGCGCTGGAAGAGGGCCTCACGGCCGCATTGTAACCGGTTTGTCCTGGCGCGCTGTAAGTTGCCGTCTCCGCCCCCGCTCACATGCCGGCTCGCCAGCCAAAGCGCAGGGGAAAGCCCAGCTCTCCCTCGCGCAAGCGTTCGCACCCGCTGTGGTACCATCGAGTTTCCACCCTGGTCGCGCGCTTCCGGTCGAGACTTCACCGGGAGCGCACGGCACGGCCCGCGACGGCAGCCATCATGAAGGACACGCTCGGAGTCTTGCTGGCCGGAGGCGCCGGCGAACGCCTGTATCCTCTCACCCGCGACCGCGCCAAGCCCGCCGTCACCTTCGGGGGCATCTACCGCATTATCGACGTCACGCTTTCCAACTGCATCAACTCCGACCTGCGCCACATCTTCATCCTCACCCAGTACAAGGCCCTGTCTCTCAACCGTCACATCCGCGAGGGATGGAACGTCGTCTCCCGCGATCTGGGCGAGTTCATCGAGATTCTGCCTCCCATGAAGCGGGTAAGCGAGAACTGGTACCTGGGCACGGCGGACGCCGTCTACCAGAACATCTATTCCATCGGGTCGGAGCAGCCCAAGCACGTGCTCATTCTCTCCGGCGACCACATCTACAAGATGAACTACGGCCTGATGCTCGAGCAGCATAACGACTCCGGCGCCGACGTCACCGTAGCCACCATCCTCGTCGATCCCGCCGAGTGCCACCGCTTCGGTGTCACCGATGTGGATGGCAGCGGCCGCATCCGCGGCTTTCTGGAGAAGCCCAAGGAAACCTCGGTCCGCTCGCCCTACCACCCGGAAAAGATCTCCGCTTCGATGGGCGTCTATCTCTTCAACACCGACGTGCTCCTGCCGGTGCTGCTCAAGGACGCGGAAGACCCGGCCTCCTCGCACGACTTCGGCCACGACATCCTTCCCCGCATGGTCGCGGACTACAAGGTCTACTCCTACAACTTCATCGACGAGAACAGGAAGGAAGCCCTGTATTGGCGGGACGTGGGGACGCTGGAGGCCTACTACGAAGCCAACATGGACCTGGTCGCAGTCGAGCCCGTCTTCAACCTCTACGACAAGGCCTGGCCCATTCGCACGTTCCAGCGCCAGTATCCGCCGGCCAAGTTCGTTTTCGGCGACCCCGGCCGCATGGGCACCGCCATCGACTCCGTCGTCTCCATGGGCTGCATCGTCTCCGGCGGCGTGGTCCGCAACAGCGTGCTTTCCCCCGATGTGCGCGTGAACTCCTACTCCGAGGTCGATTCCAGCATCGTCTTCTCGCACGTGAATATCGGCCGCCGTTGTCGCATTCGCCGCGCCATCATCGACCGCGACGTGCACATCCCCGAGGGCACCGAGATCGGCTACGACCCGGAAGCCGACCGCCAGCGCTATTTCGTCACCGAAAGCGGCATCACCGTTGTCACCCGCGACTTCTCCCTGTTCGAGAATCCGGTGGCCGTGGACTACTTCACATCGGAGTAAAGCAGTTCTCAGTTCTCAGTTCTCAGTTCGCGGTTCGCGGTTCGCAGATTCCTGGTTTGCCATCCGGAGTCGCGACCGCGGACGAGGGATCCCGTGGGCTGGCATGGCTGCGCCGGCGTCCCGGCGGTTGCCCCGTATCAGGGAACGGCTTCAGCCGTGCCGAGCAGAGGACGAAAAGAATTCGGGCTTTAGTCCCTGGAGAAGGCGGCCTTTCCCTTTTCTTCCCCTCACTGACTCCCCTTCTTCCGGCTGTTACAATGCCTTTCCCAGACCAAATTGCGGGCGAACTTTCGTCTCCCGGATTTCGTACCCATCCATAAGAACGCTGGACCGGAGTTCGCAGGGAGTGCCGGTTGGAGGATACCCAAGCCGTCGCAGCGCTGATCCGGCGATGCCTGGCCGGCGATGCCGTGGCCTGGGAGGAATTCGTTCGTTCCCACAACCGGCGGGTGTATAACCTCTGCTATCGCTTTACCGGCTCTGCGCACGACGCCGAAGATCTCACACAGGAAGTCTTCATCAAGGTGTACCGGACGCTGGCCAGTTTTGACGCCGAGCGCGGCTCCTTTGCCGCCTGGCTCACTGCCATGACCCGCAACCTGCTGGTGGACCACTTCCGGCGCAGCAAGCATGACCGCGTCACCGACTCCCTCGACGCCGCCCCTTCCGCCGAGCCGGAAGCTCCCACCGCCGGCGAGCGCCTGGAAGACCCGGCCCGCGGGCCCGAGCAGGGCATCGAAGCCCGCGAGGCCCGCGAGAAGATTCACCAGGCGCTACAAAAGCTTTCCCCGGAATTGCGCGAAGCCGTCATCCTGCGCGACCTCCAGGACATGGACTATAAGGAAATTGCCCAGGCTCTGAAGGTCCCGGAGGGGACGGTCAAATCCCGCATCAATCGCGGGCGTGCGGAACTGGCACGCCTTTTGCAGCGTACCTATAAGCAGGTCAGTTGATGAGCGGACAGGACCAATTCGCGATGCCCTGCAGCGAGTTCGAAGCGCTGCTGGCCGAGGCCGTGGAGAGCGCTCTGGAACCCTCCCTCCGGGGACGCTTCCAGGCCCACGCTGCTTCCTGCGCGCGTTGCGGCCTGCTCTACACCGAGGCCCTGGACGGCTACAACCTGCTGGCCAGACTGGACGAGGTTGAGCCTCCGGCCGGCCTGGCCCGCAACATCCTCATGGCTACCACCGGCTTCGTGCCCAGCGAACTGGCTGCGCGCGAGGCCGCCGTTCCCTGGAGCGAGCGCGCCCGCGGCTGGTTCGCCAGCCTGCTGGCTCCGGTGCGCCAGCCCCGCTTCGCCATGTCGTTCGGCATGGCTTTCTTCTCCATTTCCCTGCTGCTGAACGTGGCCGGGGTGAGGATCGCCAGCATCCGCCTGGCCGACCTGCGCCCCAGCGCCATCGCCCAGAGCTTGGAGCGCCACTACTACGAAACCAGCGCACGCGTCACGCGCTACTACGACAACCTGCGGCTGGTCTACGAACTCCAGACCCGTATTGACGCGCTGCGCAAGGCGGCCGGCACTGACGAGCAGGAAGATCAGGAGCAGCAGCGACAACAACAGCAGGACCAGAACCAGCCGCCAGCCGAGCGCGACCGGCACAACACCAGCCGCGTGCTCGGCCCGCCCGGCCATGACCGCCACGACCTGGGGGTGACCCTGGCGTCTGCGGAGAGGGGTCCGCAGGGGGTCACTTCCATCCAGGACAACAGGAGCACTTCATGAACTGCAGCATCCACACTCAGACGCCCGCCGCAGCCTACTGTCGCACCTGCGGCAAGCCGCTCTGCGAAGAGTGCAAGCGTGATGTTCGTGGCGTCATCTACTGCGAGGATTGCATCGTAGCCGGCCTGCAGCACACGCTGCCCGGCCCGGCTCCGGCTTCCGGCTTCGTCGCCGCGACGGCCGCGGCCCCGCCCGCTTCCGGCCCCAATCCAACCGTGGCCGGCATCCTGGCCGGATTCTTCCCTTTCGGCCTGGGAGCGGTCTACAACGGCGAGTACGCCAAGGGCCTGGCGCACATGCTGTTCTTCGCCATGCTGGCTGTCGCCATTGAGCACGGCGATGGCGCAACGCCGCTGTTCGGGATCACGATGGGTTTCTACTACTTCTACCAGATCTTCGACGCTGTCCGGTCCGCCCGCGCCAAGCAGATGGGCCAGCCCACGCCCGATCCCCTGAACGTCTACCGGGCTCTCGGCATCAGCGGCGGGACCGGTGCGCCGGTGACCGCGGCGCCGTCCAATGCTCCCATCGGCGCAATCATTCTCATCGGCCTGGGCACACTCTTCCTGCTCTCCAACATGGGAATTTTGTATTTCGGCGCCGTGCGCAAGTTGTGGCCCGTGATCCTCATCGCCCTGGGCATCCAGATGCTGCGCCGCCGCGCTCAGAGTGCGGATGCGGGGAGGCAATCATGAACGGTTACAAACCCAATCCGGCTTGCGGATGTGAGCGCTGCCGCCGCTCCGGCCTCATGGGCCCGGTGATGTTGATTACCGTGGGCGCCCTGTTCCTGATGGCCAACTACACTCGCTTCGACTTCGGCGAGTCCTGGCCCATCTTGCTGATTGTGGCCGGCTTGATGATCTTCCTGCGCTCCAGTGCCTCGGCTGAGGGGCACCGCGACCGCTATATGGTGGCGACCCCGCCGCCCCCGGCGGCTGCGGCCACACCCGCCACGCCTTCCACGCACGACCAGAATCCACCCACGCAGGTGAACTGATGTCCGCTCCCAACCCGACTCCCGCTTCCGCGCCCGCTCCACGCTACCGCCGTTCGTTTTTCGGCCCGCTGGTGCTCATTCTCATCGGTGTGCTCTTTCTGCTCCGCAACATGGGCTATCCCCTGCCCATCTTCGAGTTGTTCGCGCGCTTCTGGCCGGTGCTCATCATTCTGTGGGGTGTGTCCAAGCTGATCGACTACTACCAGGCCCAGCGCGAGGGCTACACCCCGCGCGGCCTCGGCGCCGGCGGCGTTTTCCTGCTGATCGTCCTGGTGCTCTGCGGCCTTACGGCCAGCGCTGCCTGGAAGTTCGACTGGGACCGCATGCGCGGCGAAATCGATTTTGGCGACGAGTTCCCCGGCATCTTCGGCCGCCGCTACGAGTTCACCGACACCCTGCAGCAGCCGTTCCCTGCCAACGGCACGCTGAAGGTGGCCTATGACCGCGGCGACATCAAGGTCGTGCCCGGCGGGGCGAACACGATGCACGTCAACGTTCGCAAGATCGTCTATGCCAGCTCGCAGTCGGAAGCCGAAAGCCGCCGCGACGTCCTCTCCCCCAAGATCACCGTCAGCGGCGACGTGGTGACGATTGAAACCAATCAGGGCTGGACCGGGCCCGACCGCCTCGACCTGGAGATCTCTGTGCCTCCCGGGGCCCCGGTCGACCTGATGACCCTGCGCGGTGACATCGAGGTGTTGTCCCGTGAAGCTGCCGTCAAGGTGAAGACCAATCGGGGTGACATCACGCTGACCGAGATCAAGGGCAACGCCGAGGCCGAGTTCCGTGGCGGCGACCTGCGCGCCGAGCGCGTCTCCGGCGACCTCAGCGTCGAAGGCCGCGGCGACGAGGTGCAGGTCAGCGATATCGGCGGCGCCTTCACGCTGCGCGGCGAGTTCTCCGGCCCGCTCACCTTCGCGCGCATCGCCAAGACGGCGCGCTTCAAGTCGTCGCGCACCGATTTTGAAACTTCCAGGATCGAGGGCGAGGTCACCTTCGACTCCGGCGACCTGCGCGGCCACGGCGTCACCGGGCCCAGCCGCATCCTCACTCGCTCCTATGACATTCACCTCGACGACCTGGCCGGCGACCTTACCCTGGAGAATCGCAACGGCGAAGTGGGCGTCCACGTCTCCAAGCTTCCCGTCGGCAACATTGCGATCGACAACAGCAAGGAGCCCATTCAGCTCTGGCTGCCCAGCGGCGCAGCCTTCCATCTGGAGGCTTCGGCCGACCGCGGCGAGATCGAAACCGACTTCCGTGAGCTGGTGGTCAGCCGCGAGGACCGCAATGCTCGCGCCGCCGGGTCCGTGGGCTCGGGCGGCGGCCGCATCCGCCTCACCGCCGACCGCGGTTCCATCGAGATCCGTCGCGGCGGTGAATTTGGCAGCGGCCCTTCCGGCCACACCCCCAAGGACAGCGACCAGGACTAGCATTCCCTGAAAATAACGGGCGGCCCATTGCGGGCCGCCCGATTTCTTTCTCCCACCCCAACGATTAGAAGCGGATCGCCAGGGCCACGAACGCGTAGTGGGTGTGATATGTCCCCGTGCCGATCGGGCCCAGGAACCCCGAACCAGTGGACGAGAAGCTGTAGCCGAACGACGGTGAGAACCGCCCGAAGGTCATGCGCGCTTCGCCGCGAATGCCTCCCGCCAGCGTCCATTCCTGCGCCGGCTGCGGCGTGAGTCCCGGAATCACGGTCGGCTGGCCGTTCGGACAGGCGTCGGTCGCCAACGCATCGAAGCTGCAGAACCGCCGCGCCCCGATGAAGCCCTCGAAGTCCAGCTCCACTCGCGGGTGCGGACGCCAGGTCACCTGCGGAACCGCCCCGTGCTTCTGGTAGACGGTGGGAGTGAAGAAGCCCGCCGATCCGATGCCGCTCACGTCGCGCAGGAACTGAATGTCCTCCCGGTTGTAGCCGTACATCTCGTAGCTGTAGCCCAGCCGCACGGTCACGCGATCGTTCTCATACAGGGTCGGCGTCAGCGCAATTTCCCCGCCTTGCGCAGCGATATCCGCCTGGCAGGGGGCGGGTGCGCACAGGGCCGGCTGGTCCACGCTGTAGATCCCGTGCCAGTAGTTGGCGCTCAGCCGCAACCGGCGCGTGAAGTCGTAGCTGCCGCTCACCGACTGCCGCTGCAGCACCACGTTGTCGTGGATGGCCAGCACCGTGTAGTCCGCAATGTCCCGGGAAAAGCTGGCGGAAAGGCGCAGGCCGCGATGCGTGATGCTCGGCCGTACTTCGTACAGGAAGTGGGCCCGCCTTGGCATTTCGACCCCGCCCGTCTCGCCGCCCCCGGTGGTTCCCACGCCGCCGCCCAGCGTCAGCCGCAGCCACTTGGTGGCGCGGAACGCCGCCGCCACTCGGGTCTCGGTAGCGAGAGCGGTGGGACCGAAGCGCGCGTCGAACAGGTTGCTGCGCCCGATCGAGTCGTTGAACCCCTGGCTCACCGTCATGCGCACGTTGGGATGCGGGCTGAACTCCAGCGCGGTCGAGAACCGGTGCGCCAGAATTGCCGCCACCGGATCGTCGAACTCGTCGTTGTCACGCTCGTACCCGTAGCCATAGCGGAAGCGCAGCACCGGCCGCAGATCTTCTCGGATGGCGGAGCGCATGGTCGCCGCTTCCCCGCGGTCTCCGACCTTGTCCAACAGGGAGAGCGCGCTGGCATTGCGCCCCCGTCCGCGCTCGATGGTGGCCATCATGTAGTTGGCGTCGCCGTCGTCGGGACGCTCGCTCAGCAGCACGCGCAGGATCGCGCCCGCTTCGCTTGACCGGCCGGTCCAGTAGAGCGTCCGCGCCTTGCCCATGCGCGCCTCATAGTCCTGCGGATCGACCTGCAGCGCCTGGTCGTAGTTGCGAAGGGCGTCGTCATAGCGCTTGGCGTACGCCTGCGCCCGCGCCTTCTCCACCAGCACCGCGGTATCCTCCGCCGTCGGCGTCTTGCCCTCCGGCAGGATCTGGTTCAGTTGCGTCAGCGCTTCGTCATACCGCTTGGCCCCGATCAGCGCCCGGGCATACTCCAGCCGCGCCCGCTCCGGCGTCACATCCGGCTTGGGCGCCGTCTCCGCGTCCTTCACCAGACGCTCGAACTCGGGCAGCGCGCTCTCATAGTTGCGCGCATAGGTGAGCGTCCGCGCCTTCTCCAGGCGCGCCGTCAGGTTATCGGGCGACTGCCGCAGGATCTCGTCGTACTGCTCCAGCGCCTCCCCGTATTTCCGCTCGGAGGCGAACACGCGCGCCAGGCCCAGCCGGGCCGTCACGTGTCCCGGCTCGCGCTCCAGCACTTGCCGGTAGGCGGCGGCCGCGGCTTCGTAGTCGCCCCGCCCGCTGGCCGCTCGCGCCTGCGTGATCAGCGCCCGCAGCGATTCCTCCGCGGCCGCTCTCGCCGCGCGCTGCTCCGCCTCGATCCGCAGTTGCTCCTCATACGCCCGGCGGCGCTCTTCCCGCAGTGCGGCCGCCGCCGCTTCTTCGCGTGCGCGCGCTTCCGAGCGCTCGATCGCTTCCAGCGCCGCAGCCACGTCCTTGTCCCCCGGGTTCCGCTGTTGCAGCGCCTGGAACAGCGTCCGCGCCTCTTCTTTCTGTCCCGACCACTGCAGCGCGTAGGCTTTGCCGATTTGCGCGTCGTAGTTGTTGGGCCGCTTCTTCAGCACCTCGTCGTACAGGCGGATGGCCTCGGGATAATCCTTGGCCCAGGCCGTGACCCGCGCAATCCCGATCTGCGCCGACGTGTTGGTCGGCTCCATCTCGAGCACGGTGCGGTACTCCCGCTTGGCGTGGTCATAGCGCTTGGCCAGCCCCAGCAGGCGCGCGTACTCCATGCGCATTTTGGTGTCTTTCGGATTGCGCGTCACATACGGTTCGACCGTCGCCACCGCTTCGTCGTCGCGGTCCAGCGCGTGCAGCAGGTCCGCTGCGGCCAGCGCATACTTGGGATTGGCAGGATTCGCTTCCGCCAGCGCGCGGTAGTGCTCCAGCGCCGGGTCGGTCTCGCCCGCCTCGGCCAGCGCATGGCCCAGCAGGAAGCGCGTGTCGGAGGAAGCCGGACGCAGCTTCCACGCCGTCTCCAGCCAGGCTGCGGCTTTCACCGCATCCTTGGGCTGCCCTCGCAGGTGGCACAGCCCCAGGTTCTGCGCCCGGACGAAGTCGCGATCCAGCGCCGCTCCCGCCTGCATGGCCTTGCCGTAGGCTTCGCACGCCTGGGCGTACTTGCCCGCGCGCATGGCGCGGTCGCCCTGGGCCAGCAGTTGCGCTTTAGTCGCCGCGTGCGCTGCGGGAGCTGCGGCCAGCAGCCATGCGGCTGCCATCGTCAGCGCCCACCTGCGCGCGAGTCTGTTCCGAGAATTCTTTTTGCATCGCATAGTACGCCTTCTTCAAGTAGGGTTCCGGATTCACCGAATCCCATCCTGTCCACGTCACCTGTTTGGGCGCGTCGATCCGGCCGCCGCTCGCCGCCGGCAGCGCCATCACCAGCGAGGGCAGCGCGCCCCCGGCTCCCGGTCGCAGGGCGAACACCGCCACGTCCACCCCTTGCGTGGGGTACGTCTGCATGTTGCCCGACGGATCGAAGCCGCTGAACGCCTTGCGGCTCGATGGGTCGGTCATCAGCAGCTTGCCCCAGGGGATACGAACCAGAACGCTCCTGGTCTTCAGGTCGGCATACCACTCGGCCAGCGAATCGTAGTCTTTGGCCTCAGGATCGCCGTTGCCGTACCGCAGCCCGCTGCGGTTCCAGGTCTGTCCGGGATAGATCACGCCGCCGCGGCCCTCCCGCGGCGGATTGGGCTGCACGATCTGGTCCACGAATGCCCCGCTGTCCGTCAGTCGCAGCGAAAGCGGCCGGCGGTGCTCCACTCTCTGCTGCCGGGGATCGTTGCCCCCGGTGATCTCGTACGGATTGTAATTATCTGCCACCAGCACTTTGGCCTGCCCGGGTTCCCCCATCAGCAGCACCAGGAAGTTGGCGCCCCGTTCCATTCTCACCCCAAACGGCAGCCCGCGGATGCCGGAAAGTGTCGGGATGGTGTTCAGCGCGACACCCCACGCCGCCTGGTCGAAATCCGGCTTGCCGTCCGGACGCCGTCCCCCGCCGCTGCAATCCAGGCAGGCCACCTGGATGCGCAGGTACAGGAAGCCTTCGTCCGCCGCGGCCTGCACCCGCCGGATGCTGGTCGCCGCGTCTCCCCCTTCGTTCGCTTGATACAGGGTGGTGGCCCGCTGCCAGTCCGCGTCGCGGCCCGTGAACAGCCGCCACTGGCTGGTGCGATACCCCATCACGCCCAACTGGCTGGCCGGGCTCAGCTCATTCAGCCACAGGGTCGTACGGTCCGGCGGATTGGAAAAGTCGCGCGTCAGCCAGGCGGTTCGGTACCACTCGTCGGCCAGTTCGAACACCACCCCGCCGGCGCACCCCGTATCCCGCACGGCGCGCGCCAGGCGCGCCAGCATCGTCGCCTGCGTGTTCTCATCCGCCCCGCCCTGATTCCAGCCCGCCGGCGACAGCCGCGCTATGCCCATCGACTCCGGCACGCCGTACTCGGTCACCACCAGCGGGTGGGGGATGCGTGCCCGAAGGTCGCGCAGGTACCCCGCCATCGGGTTGGGTCCCTCGGCGTCGCGGGCTCGCACGTACTGCGGGTCCTGCACCATGAAGTCCGGCTGGTATGGGTAGACGTCGTAGGCTGCGAACAGGCCCGCCTTGAACTCGGCGGACGGGCGCAGCCGGCCTTCGTCGATGGAAATGGCTTCCTGGCTGGGCAACTCCGTGGGATGCCGGATGGGATCCAGCTCCGGATGGTTCACCAGCGCCACCGGATGTTGCCAGTTGTAGGTCTCGGTTTCGTAGCTCACCAGATAGTCCAGCATCTCGGCGAACCACGCCTCAGCCGGGGTCGCGCTCGCGGCCGAAATGTATTTCCCGCTGTATCCCGTCTTGCCCGGGTTGATGAGGTTGGTCTGCCCGATCGCTTCGGCATCGACGTCGCCGCCCAGCAGCAGTCCCGCCACCTGCGCCGCCAGATCGTGCTCGAACACGCCCCCCGCCCTGCCCGGGCTTGGTGGCACGTCGCCCCGGCCGTGGATGGCATCCACCACGTTGCGGATCGTGGCCTTGGTCTCCTCGGTGAAGGCGGAATCATAGAGGTCGCCCTTGGGCGGATCGCCTATCCACACTTGCTGCAGCAATACGGCTTTCCCGCCGCCGTCGCGGTAGTGCCGGTAGGCGCGATAGAACGCCGGCGGCAGCAGGGTGTACACCCGCACCACGTTGGCGTTCATTTCCCCCGCCCGCCGCAGCCACTGCAGGTAGGTCCCGCCTTCCTGCGGCGGCGCTCCCGGAAAGTAGCCCGGGGCCGCCGGGCCCAGGTTCACTCCTGCAACGTAGAATCGCTGCTGTCCCCCGCCGGCCACCCGCCACAGCGCTCCCGCCGAGGCCCGGAATGGCGTGGTCAGCTCACTGGGCTTGCGCGCCGGCGCCAGCTCCGTCGGCATGGGGTCGTTCTCGAACCCTTTGCGCCCGAAGATGCTGTCCAGCGCCACCCGCGCCGCTTCGCCGTAACTCTTGTCGTTCAGCAGTTCGCGGTAGATCACCGCCGCGTCCAGGTTCTTGCCTTCCCGCTGCAGCGCGCCCGCTACCAGGATGCGGACGTTGGGATCGCCGCGCCGCCCTTCCAGCACCTTGCGCAGCGCCTCGGCGTTCATCGAGCCCCGGCCGGTTTCCAAAGCCACGAACGACGCCCCGGTCTGCGCTTCCTCCACCGCTTCCTTGTCGTGCTGGAAGTACTGCAGCACGCGGTTGAACTCGTACTCGGCTTCGGTGAAATGGCGCAGCTTGAGCTGCGTCCAGCCCCGCAGCAGAATCACTTCCACACGGCTGGAAGCGATGCTCGAGGCCGTGTCCAGTTCGGTCAGCGCCTGCTGGTATTCCTGCTTCTGGTAATGCGCCACCGCCAGGTTGTAGTGCGGCCGGTAATCGGGCTTCAGCTTGAACTCCCACACCCCCACCGCCACAAAGAACAGCAGCATCCCCAGCAGCACGCGGTTGAAGATCCAGTCCTTAAGCTTCATGTTGCGCCACCGTGTAGCCTTCGCCGCCTTCCAGGCCCTTGTGCCGCACGACCTCCCACCGGCGCATGCCGGCGAAGAAGCGCAGCACCCCCTGGGCGCGGAAGATGGCCACGATCTGCCGGTATCCCAGGTTCTCCACCACCGCGTATCCCATCAGCTTGAGCACGTGGCTCAGCTTGGGATAGCGGCGCAGCGTCGCCTCTTCCAGCAGCACCGAACCCATCGACAGCAGCGTGCCGTACCCCACCGCCAGGAACAGGAAGAGCAGGAACAGGCCCAGCGGCATCGATCGCAGGATGAACGACAGCGGCATGATCAGCCAGAATCCGAAGGCCTCGATCAGGCACCCCATGGCCTCGATGTAGGCGTGGAACGGCATGCTCAACATGCCCAGCGTCCCGAAGCGCGGATTCAGGATCATGTCGTGGTTCTTCATCACCGTCTGCATCAGTCCCAGCTGCCAGCGCCGCCGCTGGCGCGCGAACATGGCCAGGGTGTGCGGCGCCTCGGTCCAGCAGATGGGGTCGCTGGTGAACACCATGCGGTACTTCCAGCCCTTCTCCCGCAGATAGCGGTGCAGCGTGGCGATGATGTCGATGTCCTCGGTCACCGTGGAGGTGGAGAATCCGCCCGCCAGCACCACCGTCTCTTTGTGCAGCATGCAGAAGGCGCCGCTCACGATGAAGGTGGCCTGCAGGAAGTTCCACGCCGGCCGCCCGAACATGAAGGCGCGGATGTACTCCACCACCTGGCACATCTCGAGCCAGCTCTTGGGCAGCCCCACTTCCGCGATCTGTCCGTCTTTCAGCTTGCAGCCGTTGGCGATACGCACGATGCCGCCGCTCACCACCGTGTTCACGCTGGAATGCATCACCGGCGCCATCAGCCGCAGCAGCGCGTCGCGCTCGATGATCGAGTCCGCGTCCACCGTGCAGAAATACGGGCTGCGCGCCATGTTGATGCCCACGTTCAGCGCGTCCGGCTTGCCCCCGTTCTCCTTCGAGATCACCGTCAGTTCCGGACGGCGGTGGTTGTGGTAGAAGGCGTACGGCTTCTTGGCCGGCACCTGCTCGCGGTAGATCAGGTCCATGCGCACCAGTTGGAAGGCGTCCACCAGCACCTGCACGGTGCGGTCGCTCGACCCGTCGTCCACCACGATGATCTCTTTCTCCGGGTAGTTCAGGTTCAGCAGCGCCGTCACCGTGTCCACGATCGCCGCTTCCTCGTTGTAGGCCGGCACGATCAGCGCCACCGGCGGCGTCACCGGCGAATCCGCCAGGTCCGCGTACCCCCGGCTGCGCGCGTACTTCGAGTGCTGCGTCACGCTGTACAGCGAGATCGCCATCAGCACCGTGTACCCCAGGTTGGTCACGATGAAATAGATCAGGATCAGCGTGTTCAGGTAATCCAGGATGCGCAGTGCGATGTGCTGTTCCATGCTTTATCCCCGGCTCGGGGTTCCCCGGCCCGATGACCCCGAAGGAAATCCGCGCCCCGATGACCCCGACGGAAACCCTCGCCCCGAGGAAGGCGTTGCGCTCATCTGCCCGCTGCGGCTCACCGCCTGGCGCAGCAGGTCGCGCGCCTTGTCGCCCACCGGCCCGCCGTCGGTCTCGGCCAGCGTCTCCAGGATCGACATGTATTTCGCCGTCGGCGCCACCATCAGCGCGTCCATCAGCAGGATGCGCGCTTCCTGCGGGATGCGCGCCGCCACCGCGTTCAGCAGCAAGGACGTCTTGCCCATGGTGGCCATCTTGCGGCAGACCGCGTCGGCCAGCCGCGAAGCCTCGCCGCCCGAAGCCAGCGCCGTCACCAGTTGCTCGATCATTCCCGTGCGCTGGATCTCCTCGGCGATCTGTTCGCTCTCATAGCGGTCCGAGGTCGCCGCGAAGTAGCGGAACAGCTCGTTGAGCCCCGCCATCCCGAACGCCCGCAACGTTCCCACCGCCGCCTCCCGCACCCGCCACTTCGAGTCCGAGAGGCAGCGCAGAATGTCCGGGATCAGGTCCCCGTAATAGCGGTCGCCGCACACCCGCACCGTGTGCAGCCGTACGAATTCGTTCTCGTCCTTCAGCAGTTTGCGCAGCGCCTCGGCCGCCTGGGCATCGCGGAACTGCGCCACCAGCGCCGCGCTCCGCGCCCGCACGTCGGCGAACACGTCGTTCACCGAGTGCTCCAGCAGCAGCGAGCACAGTTCGTCGGGAAAACCGCGCCGCGTCAGCTGCATGCTGCGCCCCGCGCGACTGGAGATCTCCCGCATGGTGTCGATCACGAAGAAGCGCAGCCGCCGGTTGGGATGCCGCACGTAGGGCACGAACAGTTCCAGGTCGCTCATCTGGTAGGAGCACAGCGCCGCTTTGGTGGAGCGCAAAGAAACGTCGTTGCCCTCCTCCAGCGCCTTGCGCAGCTCCTCCAGCAGCAAGGGGATGGCCGCCGGATGCCGTGCCCGCCCCATGGCCGCCACCGCCACGCTGCGCACTTCCGTGGCCGGATCGTGCAGCGCCTCCGCCATGAACACATGGGCATAATCGGCCGCCAGGCTGCCCAGCTTGTCCACCGCCAGCGCCCGCGGCACGGAAAAGATCCGCATCCGGCGGATGCGGTTCAGCGGACTCTGACGCACTTCCGTGCTCACCGCTGTCTTTTCCTTGTTCAGCGAGCGCTTCACCAGTTCCGACGCCCGCCCGCGCCCGAACGCCGTCCGCGCCCAGCCCTCGATGTAGCCCAGCGCGAACAGCAGCTCGCTCACCCGTTCCAGCGCCTGGCCCACCACAATCGTCGGCGAGGTGATGCGTCCCGTGCCCGACTGCAGCCGGCCGGAACTTGACGCGATCCGCCCCGCGCTCGAAGGAGTGCGCATTCCCGAGGAGGAGGACACATGGCGCGGCGTCGTCAGCCCCGCCAATCCTTCCCTCAGCAGGTCCAGGACGCCGTCTTTCTCCGCCTCGCTGCGGGCGTCCCGCAGCAACTGCGCCGTCGGCTCCACCCCCACCGAGAGCGCCATGAAGTCCGCCACCGCCCGGCGGTAGCGTTCCTTGGCTTCGTCCTTCGCCCGGTAGTACCGCGTGCGTGCCCAGCGGCGGTAGAACACGAACACCAGGAACACCAGGTTGACGATCACCACCGCGGTCGCCAACCACACGGTGATGAGAATTAAGTCCTCAAACAGAAGCACGGGACCGCCTCAGACAGCAAAATTGCACTTCTGGTCTCACTGCTTGCACTTGGGCGTTGCGCAATACGTCCGTCGGGGGGCGAACACCGGCCGCGGCCCTGTCGAAAGTGTCTCTTCCACCGACACCTCCGGCCATAGCCCGCCGTTCAAAGCGAGCCAGTATACCTAACGTTGTGTTTACCGGAAAATTAATTCCGACGGAACCCCACTTAGGTGCCATTACGGACGGGATACCCAGTGGTAATCCCAATCAGGGAAAGCAGTTACCGGCGCTCGTCGATGAGCCGGATTACCCGCTGCAACACCTCGTCCAGGCCCAGGTGCGTGGTGTCCAGAATGACCGCATCCGGCGCCGGCTCGAGCGGTGAAGCCTGCCGCGTGCGGTCCCGCCGGTCCCGTTCCTTCAGCTCCTTGGCCACCGCCCCACGCGCCTTCTTCGGCACGGCATGCTGCTTCAGCCGGCGCTCGCTGCGCACCTCCGGCGAGGCCTCAAGAAAAATCTTCAGGTCGGCGTCGGGAAAGACCTTGGTGCCGATGTCGCGGCCTTCCATCACCACCCCGCCGCCCTTGCCCATCTCCCGCTGGCGCGCCACCATCCACTCCCGCACCTCGGGATGCACCGAGACCCGCGACGCCGCTTCGCTCACGTCCGCCTCGCGGATGCGGGCGGAGACGTTCTCGCCGTCGAGCAGCACGCGGTTTCCGTCCTGCACGGGCTCCAGCTCGATGCGCGACTGCCGCGCCAGCCGCGCCAGCGCCGGCCCGTCATCGAACGACACATCATTCCGTATGGCCTTCAGGGCCAGCGCCCGGTACATCGCCCCGCTCTCGATGTTGACGTAGCCCAGCTTGCGCGCCACCCGCGCGGCCACCGTGCTCTTGCCCACGCCCGCCGGACCGTCGATGGCGATGATCAGCTTCTTCTTCGCGACGCTCATGGTTTCTGTGCCGCCACGGTCCGCCGCCCGGCTTCGCGCACCGGAGCCAGCTCCAGCAGCGTCTTCGCGCCCACGCTGTGGAAGGCCAGTTCCCGCGCACCCAGCAGCGCGTTGATGTTCTCGCGCACGCGCGAACGCGGCGCGAAGTAGGAAAAGAACTTCTCGATCTCGCTGCGCTCGGCCGCCACCACCGCTTCGAGATAGCGTGAAATCAGCGCCGAGAGCGCCTCGCCCACGCTCAATTGCAGTCCTTCCTTCACCGCCTCCGGAGCCCAGCGCAGCAGCGTATCCCACAGCGCGCCTTCACCCGCGCGGTAATCGACGCGCATGATGCGCAGCCGCGCCCACAGTTCGCCCAGCGCACGGTCCAGCGCCGCCTCCGAAGGCTCCCCGCCCAGCGCCTCGCGCAGCCGCCGCTTGCTCATGGGCCCGCCTTTCTGGATGGCGCCGAACACGTCCGCCGCCAGCGGCGAGATCCTCTCCCGCCGCCCCGGCTTCAGCTCCGCCCGCGGATTCTTGTCTCCCTTCAGCGCATAAAAAAATGGGAAGACGGAACCAGCCACCAGCAGCACGTTCTCGCCCAGCAGATTGGACTCGAACGCCGCGCGCCGCCGCAGCAGCTCCACCGCCAGTTCACGCGCCGCGTGTGCTCGCTCGTCCTCGAAGGCGCGTTGCGCCGTGGGCAGGCGCTCGTCGCCGCCCACCCACGCCCCCACGAAGCTGGGCAGCAGCAGCTCGGGCTGCGGATGCAGCGCGCACATGCCCACCGACTCCACGAACCCGGCCGCGTCGTCCGCCGTCCGCACCGGGCGCCCGTCCAGCCGCCAGCGCGCCCGCCGCGCTTCGTGGAGTTCCTTTTCCGTCATATCCTCTTGAACGCTCTCTGGATCTCTTCCAGCGAATACCGCAGCAGCACCGGCCGCCCGTGCGGGCAGGAGAACGGGCACTCCGTCTTCGCCAGCTCGCCCAGCAGCCATTCCATCTTCTTCCCATCCAGCGGCGTATTCACCTTGATCGCCGCATGGCATGCGATGGAGGCCGCGATGCGCGTGCGCAGCTTCTCCAGGTTCACAGCCTGCTCTTCGCGCTCGCAGCCCTCGAGCAATTCCGTGAGCAGCCGCTCGATGTCGGAAGCCTCGACGCCCGCCGGCGCCGTCTTCACCGCCAGCGTGCGGGAGCCGAAGGGCTCGACCTCGAAGCCGTTGCCGCGCAACTCGTCGGCGATCTGCTCGAACACGGCCTGCTGCGCCGGGGTCAGCCCGACGATCAGCGGCATCAGCAGCCGCTGGCCCTCGACGCGCGCGGCGCCCCGCTGCCTGAGCACGCGCTCGAACAGCACGCGCTCGTGGGCCACGTGCTGGTCCACGATCCACAACCCGTCCTCGGCCACCGCCAGGATGAACGAATCGCGCACTTGCCCCAGCGGCCGGAGCGAAGAGATAGCCGCCGGCCCGTTCGACGCTCCCGCCGCGATGGCTCCTCCGCAGCGCTCGCCGCCGGCGACCGGCACTGCACGCGCGACGGAGGCGGCGGGCACGGCCGCGTTCGCTTCCACTTCGATCCCGCCCTGGAAGGCGAGCCGCGCCGTCTGCGGCGGCAACTCTTCGGGCTGCAGCGCAAAGTCTGCCACGTCTCCGGCGGGAGCAACTCCGCCGCCCGCTCCCGGCGTCAGCGCCGCAGCCGCCGTGGGCTGCGCCGCAATCTCGCGCGTGAACTGCGGCACCGGACGCGCAGCCACCAGCGCCGCCCGCACCGTGTCGCGCACCAGGTCGTGCACCACGCCCTGCTGCCGGAAGCGCACCTCGGTCTTCGAGGGATGGACGTTCACGTCCACTTCCATCGCCGGCATCTCCAGGAACAGCAGCACCACCGGAAAAACTCCCCCCGGCAGGATGTTGCGATACGCCTCGCTGAGCGCGTGTTGCAGCAGCCGGTCGCGGATCAACCGCCCGTTGACGAACACGAAGATGGAGTTCCGGTTCAGCTTCTGCAACTCCGGCCTTGAGACGAACCCGCGCACCCGCATCGCTCCCGGTTCCGGCGCTTCGTACTCCTCCCCCTGTTTCTTTCGCTTTTCGATCACCCACGGCGGAGGCGCGGGCAGGCCCACGCGCTCCAGTTGCGCCTCGGCGGCCACCGGCACCATCTGTTCCAGCATCTCGCGCCCGAAGATCTGGAACATGCGCTCGGCGTGCGTCTTCACCGGTGAGGCCACCAGCATGGCGTTGGCCGACGAGTGCAGCTCCACGTGCTTCTCCGGATGCGCCAGCGCATAGTGCGTCACCAGTTGCGCGATGTGCGAAAGCTCGGTGGCCTCCGCCTTGAGGAACTTCTTGCGCGCCGGGGTGTTGAAGAACAGGTCGCGCACCGTGACCGAAGTCCCCGCCGGCAGCCCGGCTTCTTCCACCCTGTGCATCTTGCCGCCGGCGATCTCGATCACCGTGCCGGCAGCTTCGGCGGTGGCCCGCGTCTCCAGCCGCAGTCGCGAGACCGAAGCGATCGACGGCAGGGCCTCGCCGCGGAACCCCAGCGTGGCCACCGTCAGCAGGTCTTCGGCGTCCTTGATCTTCGAGGTGGCGTGGCGCTCGAAGGCCAGCAAAGCATCGTCGCGCACCATGCCCGAACCGTCGTCGGTCACGCGGATCAGCTTCTTGCCGCCCGCCTCGACCTCCACCCGGATGCGTCCCGCGCCGGCGTCCAGAGCGTTCTCCAGCAGCTCCTTCACCACCGACGCCGGGCGCTCCACCACTTCGCCCGCCGCGATCTTGTTGGCGACGTGCTCCGGCAGGATGTGAATGCGCGCCATGGACTCGTCCATGGTACTGGAGTGCCCCAAGAAAAGCAGGCCGCGGATTCACCCGGAAGTGCGCCGATCGTCCGGGCCCTTCTTGAGCAGGTGCCAGGCCTCCATGTAGCGGAAGTACTTGTTGCGGCGGTCGTGCGGATTCAGGTAGGCCGCGTAGCGCGTCCGGCGCAGCGCTGTGACGGGTGCGATGTACCAGACGTCTTCGGGTATCACGAAGAACGCGAAGAAGTCGATCTCCTCCGCCGTGTAACCGGTGCCGTTGTCTGTTCGCCCCGGCGGCCGGGAAATCGTGTTGCACACGTACGCGCCTCCGCTGCAGAACGATGTGGACTTGACCTGCACCCGGCTGAAGCGGGCCCGGTGCTCCACCACAAAGTCATAGCGGGCGCTGTCGCCCCAGGGCTGGGAAACCGTCAGGCCGTGGGAAGCGGCGCGGGCCATGAACTGCAGCTCGACCCACTCGCCGCGGCGCTTGGGATGCTTGATGAGAGGAGACATAGGTGGGGTAAATGGAAAAGGGGACGCCAGGCGGCGTCCCCCTCTTTCTCCTTTTCTGACTATCTAAGTTAAGAATAGCATGTTGGATAGGACCATTGTCACATTTTTCCTAAAATTATATTTGCTTTGCAGCCAATGAAATAGCGGAAAAATGACACTTTTTGGCTCTTGACAAGCGGTGCGGACGGATTGAATGAGGGCTCGTTCAGTGAGTCATTTTGGGATCAGGGCACGGGCTGAAGCCGCGCGGATTGCGGCCGGCCGGGAAGAAACGATCTTGGCTGTCTGCCTTCCGAGCCCGGGGTCGGGCCTCAAGCATTATTGCGCCGGCACTCCAGTCCGCCGCAGGCGGACGGCAACTCGATAGCCCAGCACGTAAGTGCTGGCAAGGGGACCCGGGCGGCCTGGAAAAGATCATGTGGTTGTTCGGCTTCCGAACTCGGGGCCGGTCTCAAGCGTGATTGCACCGCCACACCCAGTCCGCCGAAGGAAGCGAGAGCCCAGCACGTAAGTGCTGGGTTGGGTGCGGCGCCCATTTCCGTGCGGAATCAGACGATGACCACACCAGGCAACCAGTCGCAAAGCGACGGCAACTCGATAGCCCAGCACGTAAGTGCTGGGTAAGGGTTGCAATGAAAACCCGAGTCGCGAAGCGACGGCACCTTGCCTTCATATCGGCACACCGCTTGGCAGGCCGGGCCTTCAGGCCCGACTCGCGGAGCGACCGTGCCGACACGAACGGTAGGATGACCGCCTTTAGCCGCTGCGGACCTTTCGCGCGCGAACCGGCCGTGACGACAGCAAACACCAGTCCGCCGTAGGCGGACGAAAACTCGATAGCCCAGCACGTAAGTGCTGGGTAAGGGTTGCAAAGAAAACCCGAGTCGCGAAGCGACGGCACCCTAGTCGAACACGTATTTCCGGTCGTATTCCACGCCGTACCGCTTCAGGAACGCCAAGAACTCCGCCTTGAAATCGCGCTTCTGATGATGTTCCTTCTGATGACGAATGTATTCGATGGTCGCCTCCACGGCCGATGCTCCGACGCTGAAACCGCCGTATCCTCGCTGCCACTCGAAATCCGCCCCGCGTTCCCGCATGAAGCGCGAGGAATTGGCCTTCATGATCTGCACCGCCTTGGCAAGCGGCACGGCCGCCGACAGGGCGATCAGGACGTGAATGTGGTCCTCCATTCCGCCGACCGCCAATACGGGAATGCCCTTGTTCTTGCCGATACCCAGGACGTAGTTCCACAACCGCTGTTCATGCTGCAGCGTGATCCAGGGTCGGCGCTCCCGAGTGCTGAAGATCACGTGCACGCGGTTGCTGACCAGCGATTGCGGCATGGGTGCCGTCCCTTCGGGACTCGGGTTCTTCTTTCTAATTTCTTACTGGGCAAGGGGTAGGTTCGTATCAGGGCACGGCTTCAGCCGTGCCGAACGAGCCCTCTCTAGCAAATGGGCTTTAGCCCCTGGGGAGGCGGGTCAAGTTCATAACCGGGATAAGCGGAGCTAAAGGGAAATTCCTCCGGCGCCCTCGCCAGCCGTCCCTCTACGGGATTCTTCTTGATGTACTCACAATGTTTCTCGTAAGACTCCCGATCCGCAGCGGCTAAAGCCGGCCATTCTAACTGCGCCGGGCGGCACGGCTGAAGCCGTGCCCTGATACGAAGCAACCCAGTCGCGAAGCGACGGAAACTCGATAGCCCAGCACGTAAGTGCTGGGTAAGGGTTGCAAAGAAATCCCGAGTCGCGAAGCGACGGCACCCTAGTCGAACACGTATCTCGGGTCGTACTCCACGTCGTACCGCTTCAGGAACGCCAGGAACTCCGCCTTGAAGTCCCGTTTCTGGTGGTGCTTCTTCTGATTGCGGATGTACTCGATAGTCGCATCCACCGCCGAGGCGCCCACGCTGAAACCGCCATACCCTCGCTGCCACTCGAAATGCGCCCCGCGTTCCCGCATGAAGCGCGAGGAATTGGCCTTCATGATCTGCACGGCCTTGGCGAGCGGCACGGCCGCTGGCAGGGCGATCAGGACGTGAATGTGGTCCTCCATTCCGCCGACTGCCAATACGGGAATGCCCTTGTTCTTGCCGATACCCAGGACGTAGTTCCACAACCGCTGTTCATGCTGCAGCGTGATCCAGGGTCGGCGCTCCCGAGTGCTGAAGATCACGTGCACACGGTTGCTGACCAGCGATTGCGGCATGGGTGCCGTCCCTTCGGGACTCGGGTTCTTCTTTCCAACTTCCTACCCCAGCACTTACGTGCTGGGCTATCGAGCTGGCGTCGCTTCGCGACTGGGGCGTTGCTGAATAAGCACGTAATTGCTGGCGGGCGTTTCCAAAAGGTAGCCTCTCGGCAATAGCATCAGTTCGCTCTCGTCAATACGTACATCGAGGCACTTAGGCGATGCTTTAGCGGTCGCTCCGGCGCTGACGACTGCTACCACCTCCTCGCGACGCAGGACACAGAAAGCATTTCCCCATGCATCGACTCGATTTGTAGGTCTTACAAAGTCAAGGGCATCGCTTGGTCGCACCCATTTCCCTTCTGGACCAGACTCAAGTACTCGCTGCGCGACCAAAAACGCATGAAGCCACGTTTCCGCGAGTTTCGCGTCAGCCTTGAAGCCTTCCGGATCCTGCTTATATGCCACAAGGTAGCCCTGCGGCAGTGGAACTGCGTCAGCGCGCGACTTATTTTCGCTTCTCATCACCACAGCATCCGCAACGACCTTCTTGCCAACGGTCGCGAGTTCCTCGACGCTTGCCCTCCTCAGCGAAGCGTCGAGATCCCGCGAAAAGGTGCGTTCGAACAAGTAGAGCAGCCCTGCCACGGCGACTAACGCGGATAGCAGCGTTAGTGACACAATCCAGGCCGCGAGCCGAACGCGCCGTAAAACCATCGGTTTCACTTCCTTTTCTCCACCTCGATCCCCAGCTCCTTCAACTGTGCTTCGCTGACCGGCGTGGGGGCGTCCACCATCAGGTCCACCGCTTTCGCCGTCTTGGGGAAGGGGATGACCTCGCGCAGGCTGTCGGCGCCGGCCAGGATCATCACCATGCGGTCCAGGCCCAGCGCGATGCCGCCGTGCGGCGGCGTACCGTATTCCAGAGCTTCCAGGAAAAATCCGAAGCGCTGTCGCGCTTCTTCGTCCGTCATGCCCAGGGCGCGGAACACTTTCTTCTGCACGTCCTGGCGATGGATACGGATGGAGCCCGACCCCAGCTCGTTGCCGTTCAACACCACGTCGTACGCCAGGGCGCGGACCGAACCCGGGTCCTGCTCCATGCGCGCGATGTCTTCTTCGTACGGCGAGGTGAAGGGATGATGCGCCGCCGCCCAGGTCTGCATCCGCTCGTCGTACTCGAACATGGGAAAGTCGGTGACCCAGAGGAAGCGGTAGGACTTCGCATCCTTGCGGTCGCCGGTGAAAGCGCCATGGCGCTCGGCGTATTTCTGGCCCAGGGCGACGCGCAGCGCGCCGGCCGCGGTGGAGACGGCGTAGTCGTGCTGCTTCACTTCCGGCTTCACGCCGCCTTCGGACTTGTGCGCCTCCGGGCGCGAGTCGCCCGCGACGATCACCAGCAGGTCGCCATCTTCGAATTTCGCGGCGGCGCGGATCTTCGCCACCGACTCCGGGAACGACTTTTCCAGGCGCTTGATGTCCTCGAAGACCTTGGCCTCTTTGCGGTCGGCGATGAGCGTCTTGATCTCGTCGCGCTCTTTGCGCGAGAGCTCGCCGACTTTCGGAATGCGGATAGCGACCACCGGGCCCGAAGCAATCTTCAGCGTCTCGAGTTCCGACGCCTGGAAGCACGGGCGCACATCGGTGAGCGGCGGCAGGCGCAGGTCGGGCTTGTCGCTGCCGTACTGCCGGATGGCCTGGTCGTAGGTCATGCGCGGGAACGGTGTGGGCAACTCCACACCCGCCGCGGCCCACGCCGCCTTCAGGAATCCTTCCGTCACCTCGAAGACGCGCTCCGGCTGGGGATAGCTCATCTCCAGATCGACTTGCGTGAACTCCAGTTGTCGGTCGGCGCGCAGGTCTTCATCGCGGAAGCAGCGCACGATCTGGAAATACTTGTCGAAGCCGGAAATCATCAGGATCTGCTTGAACAGTTGCGGCGACTGCGGCAGCGCATAGAACGACCCCGGATGCACGCGGCTGGGAACCAGGAAGTCCCGCGCGCCTTCGGGCGTCGAGCGGGTGAGGAATGGCGTCTCGATCTCGAAGAAGCCGGCCGACGAAAGATAGTTGCGGATGGCCAGCGCCACCTTGTGCCGCAACTCGATATGGGCCTGCATCTCGGCGCGCCGCAGGTCGATGTAGCGGTACTTCAGCCGCACTTCCTCGTTCGCCAGCACGCTCTCGGCGGGCGAGAACGGCGGCGTCTTGGATTCGTTCAGGATGCGCAGCTCATGGGCGACCACTTCAATCTCGCCGGTGGCGATGTTCCTGTTCACCGTGGCCGCGTCGCGCTGCTTCACTTCCCCGATGACGGCGATGACGTACTCGCCGCGCAGCTCGCCCGCGCGCTCGTGCAGCCGGGCGTCGCGCTCCTTGTTGAAGACCACTTGCGTGACGCCGGTGCGGTCGCGCACGTCCACGAAGATCAGGTTGCCCAGGTCGCGCCGGCGGTTCACCCAGCCCATCAGCACCACGCGCCGGCCGGCATCGCCCGCGCGCAAAGCGCCGCAGGTGTGCGTGCGCCGCAGATCACCCAGAAAATCGAGCAAGTAATGGCCCTTGAATGCGAAGATTTCCGCCTCTGCGGAATCGCCCATTATAGAGTAGCGCCGCCGTCTCGCCGGCCCGATTGACCCGCTCTGCGTTCCTCGCTATGCTGCGGCCATTCGATTCGGAACAACGCTGCTCGGGGATACCTTGTCGCGACTCTACTCGCTTCTGCTGGCTTGTCTGCTCTCTCTCTCTTCCACGGTCGCCGCGCAAACACCGGCAGCGCGCGCCAATGACAACCGCGTTCCCGCCGGCACGCTACGCAATGGTGAATTGACCTTGCGCCTGGAGATCGTCGAGGCGCTGTGGTTTCCGCAGCAGGAAGGCGGGCCGCACCTTGCGGTCTATTCGTTTGCGGAGGAAGGCAACGCCGCGCAGATCCCCGGACCGCTCCTCCGCGTGCCCCAGGGCACGGTGGTGCACGCCACGGTCCGCAATCGCCTGCCGGTGGCGATGTTCGTCTTTGGCCTGCACCAGCGTCCGGGCTCGGCGCCGCCCCTCGAAGTCCCGCCTGGCGCCATGCGTGAAGTCCGCTTCCCCGCCGGCGAACCTGGCACGTACTTCTACGAAGCCCGCAGCACGCCGCAGACCAGCGCCCAGCTCGCCGCTATCACGCTGCTCACGCCAATTGACAACGAGATGCCACAGTTCGGCAAGGAGGCGCTACTGACCGGGGCCTTGATCGTCGACCCGCCGGGAACAACGGCCGACGACCGCGTCTTCGTCATCAATCTCTGGATGACAGGGCTGTCGAAAGGCCCGTTCCGCGAAGTGATGGGCATCAACGGAAGATCCTGGCCTCACTCGGAGCGTCTGACGTATCGCCAGGGAGAAACCGTTCGTTGGCGGGTCATCAATGCCACCCCCTCCGACCACGCCATGCATCTGCACGGATTCTTCTACCGGGTGAACAGCCTCGGTGATGCGGACCGTGACCGCCTGTTCCCTGATCGTGAACGGCCGCTTGCAGTCACACAGCACATGCCTCCTGGCTCCACCATGTCGCTCGATTGGTCCCCTGACCGTACCGGTCGCTGGGTCTTCCATTGCCACATGACCGGGCACATGTCCGACGAGCTCGATCTCAACTCCCATCCCCTGGATGGCTCGAAACCCCCGCTGGCCTCACATGCGAAAAAGGCTGCCGGCATGGGCGGCTTGGTGCTCGGAATCGATGTGTTGCCGGATTCTGGGCTGGACGCCGCCGCCGCGACCTCCGATAAGGCTGTCCGCAAGCTGCGCCTGCTGATCGAGCCGCGGCCCGCGTCCGGCATCTTGCCCGTAGGGTATGGCTACAAGCTCGAGGAGCAGGATACGGAGACGCCCGGCCCGCCGCCCGTTCCCGGCGCCCCGCTGGTGCTGACGCGCGGCCAGCCGGTCGAAATCACCGTGGTCAATCGCCTGGTCGATCCCACCGCCGTGCACTGGCACGGCATGGAGCTGGAAAGCTATTACGACGGCGTGCCGGGATGGGGCGGCTCGCGCCAGATCACCCCGCCCATCGCGCCCGGCGGCAGTTTCGTCGCCCGCTTCACGCCGCCGCGCGCGGGAACCTACATCTACCACACCCATTGGCACGACGTGCTGCAGCTCACCGGTGGTTTGTACGGACCGCTGATCGTGCTGGAGCCGGGCCAGAAATTCGATCCGGAGACCGACCAGGTTTTCATCATCGCCCGTGCCGGCCCCGATGAGTCGGTCTATCCGCTCCTGCTCAACGGCAGCCCGCAGCCGGGAGCCCTCGCGCTCAAGATTGGCACGCGCTACCGCTTCCGCTTCATCAACATCGCGACCAATGACGCGGACGCGGTCATCTCCTTGCGCTCGGACGGCCAGGCCGTCAGTTGGCGCGCGGTGGGCAAGGATGGCGCGGAACTGCCAGCGGCGCAGGCCGTCGTGCGCACGGCCCAGCAGAACATCACCGTTGGCGAAACGTATGATTTCGAGTACATTCCCCAGCGCCCCGGCGACCTCACGCTCGAAGTCTGGCTACCGTTCTTCAAGACCAAGCTGACCCAGATTTTCGAAGTGCAGCCCTAGAAAGCCAGCTCTCGGCACTCAGCAATCAGCAAACCGTTATGAGAAAGACGGTGAACGCGAGCAGCCTTCCGTCAGGCCTTGAAATACCCTGCAGCTGAAAAGTCTTCTGGCCACTAGCCGCTAGCCACCGACCACTGCTGTTATCTCGTGAGCGCGAACCAGATCACATAGAACCACGAGCAGACGCCGTGCACCATGGCCCACAGGATCGACCCGTTCCGGCTCCAGGACAGGATCATGGCCAGCGCCGTCCCGAAGCTGATGCCCGCCTTCACCGTTTCCCGACCGGCTGACATTGCGCGCCCTCCGCTTTCCGCTTTCCGCTGATCGCTTATTGCTTACCGCTTACCGCTCACCGCTTACGGCTTATCGCTTATCGCTTCTTATCCCCTCAGCGCCTGTATCTTCTTCGCCAGTTCCTCCCGCGGCACGCTCACTTGCTCGCCCGTGGCGAGATTCTTCACCGCGAATGCGCCTGCCTTCACTTCGTTCTCGCCCACGATCACCACGCAGCGCGCGCCCAGCTTGCTCGCCGTCTCCAGTGACTTCTTGAGCCGGAAGCCTTCGTCGCCGGTCTCGACGACGATGTCGTGCCGGCGCAATTCGCGCGCCAGCCGCGCCGCCTCGCGGTTCATGCCCGCGCCCAGCGGCGCCACGTAAGCTTCGAGCGCCGGCTGCACGGCCGCCGCCGCTTCCCCCAGCGCCATCACCATGCGGTCTTCGCCGATGGCGAACCCGATCCCCGGCGCTCGCGGCCCGCCCAGCGCTTCCGAGAGCCCGTCGTACCGCCCGCCGCCCAGCACCGCATTCTGCGCCCCCAGCGCTCCATGCGTGAATTCGAAAGCCGTCCGGCTATAGTAATCCAGGCCTCGTACCATCCGGTCGTTGATGACGAAGAGGACTTCGACGGCGCGCAAGATCGCTTGCACTTCGGCGAAGTGGGCGCGGCAGGCGTCGTCGAGGAACTCCAGCATGCGGGGGAGCTTCGCGATGATGGGCTGGTCGGCGGGCACCTTGCAGTCGAAGACGCGCAGCGGATTGGTTTCCGCGCGGCGGCGGCAGTCGGCGCACATGTTCCCCACGACACCGGCAAGCGCCTTGCGCAGGGCGGCGTTGAATTTGGGGCGGTCGTGCGCGCAGCCCACCGAGTTCAGATGCAGCGTCCATCCGGAGAGGCCCACGCGGTCGAGCAGCGTGGCCAGCATCTCGAGCACTTCGGCGTCCACGGCGGGCGATTCGCTGCCCGCGCTGGGCGGGCCGATGACTTCGGCGCCGATCTGGTAGAACTGCCGGTAGCGGCCTTTCTGCGGGCGCTCCCGGCGGAATTGCGGCCCCATATAGAAGAGGCGCTGCAGGCCGGGCCGTTCCCACAGCTTGTGCTCGATGTAGGCGCGCACCACGCCGGCGGTGTTTTCCGGGCGCAGGGCGAGCGTCTGGCCTTTTTCGCTTTCCGCGCGGGCGCGGTCTTCCCAGGCGAACATTTCCTTGGCGACGATGTCGGTTTCTTCGCCGACGGAGCGCTGGAAGAGCGCCAAGTCCTCGATGACCGGGGTGCGGATCTCGTGGAAGCCGTAGACGCGGAAGACGTCGCGGGCGGCGGCCTCGACGAAGTTCCACACCGCCGTCTCCGGCGGCAAGAGGTCGCGCATTCCACGGACGGCTCGAATCGCCCGGCCCTCCGCTTTCCGCTCTCCGCTTTCCGCCATTTGACTTTGCTTTCCGCTACTTCCTGCGTTCCTTGAGATACTGGTTCTTGTAATCGAGGTAGTTCTGGGCGTAGCGCAGGATGGTTTCCTGGTCGGCGTCGCCCAGTTTCTTGCGGAATTTTCCCGGGACGCCCATCCACAGCGAGCCGGGCTCGATCACGGTTCCTTCCGGGATGACGGTTCCGGCAGCAATGATGGAGCCCGTGCCCACGCGCGCGCCGTTCAGAATCACGGCGCCCATGCCGATGAGGCAGCGGTCTTCGATGGCGCAGCCGTGCAGGGTCACCGAGTGGCCGACGGTCACCCACTCGCCCACCTCGACGGGGAACTTGTCCTTCATGCCGTGGAGCACGGAGCAGTCCTGGATGTTGGAGTTCGCGCCTACGCGGATGGAATGCACATCGCCGCGCAACACGGCGTTCATCCAGACGCTGGCGTGCGGGCCCAGGGTGACATCGCCGATGAGCTGCGCGGAGTCATCCACGTAGCAGGAGTCAGCGATCCGGGGTGAGGTTCCTTTGTAGGGGCGAAGCATGCCGCTTGTTTCCTCAGGGGCTGAAGTCCCGGGGTTCTTTGGCCAGTGAAACGGCACGTTCGCTCACGCGAGTCGGGCCTAAGGCCCGACCTACTGAGTCGTGCCCCTCCGAAAGACCGTGCGAAAACGCTAGAAAGTAGCACGCGGGAGAGGGGAGAAACAATGTGAGGAAGCCGTCCGTCCACCCTGGCGCTCCAAAAGCGGGAGCGACAAGGGTGGGGCAACCCAAGGTTGTCTTCCCCACGTACGCGCCGAAAAAGCGTGCTGCTTGTATAGCCACCCAGCACTTACCCCTAGGGCTATGCCCTCAGGGCAGGTTGAAGGCTGGGCTGTCAAGCTGCCGTCGCTTCGCGACTTGGGTCCCGGCAACGCCGCATCGTCGCAGGGGCTAAAGCCAGGCGCCTCAACCGCCCACGCCGGCACGATTGAAGGCGTGCCCTGATACGAACCGGCCTCCGCCGCTGCCTTTTTTTCTTGCTGCGGCCGTTCAGCGCGCCGACCCGACCCACCTCTCACCGCCCGTAACTTGTTGATTTCTTATGGAGTTAGCGGGCTCCCCGTCTCATGTTCCGATTCCGGAACAAAACCTGGCCCCGGCGCTCGTCTTTGCAGATTGCGTGCTATAAGCCGCCTGTTCGCGAGGAATGATGCGCGCGTTCGAGGGGCAGGACCACAGGACTCGCTACAGGAACCCGGGCTCATCAGGCGCACCAAGACTCTGCTTGCAGATGGTCGTCATGCTGGCATTCACCATCCCCGTCCTTCCTGCGCGCGCGCAGGACGCGGCGACCGGCGCCATCCGGGGGACGGTACTGGACGCGGCCGGAGCGCGGATCGCCGGAGCCAAGGTCACGGCCATCAACACCCACACGGCGGTGGCGCGCACGACGCGGACCGACGCGCAGGGGGAGTTCTGGGTGCAGCTGCTGCTGCCCAATGAATACGAGGTCCACGTGAGCGCGGATGGCATGCGCGGCGAGCGACGCACCGGATTGCATGTGGAGGTGGGCGGGGTGCTGGAGCTGGAGTTCCGGCTGGCAGTGGCCGGGCCGGAGCCGGTGGTCACGGTCGAAGGGGATGCGCCGCTGGTCGAGACGCGACCGCAGGGCGTCTCCGCCGTGATCGACAAGCGGGCCATCGAGGAATTGCCGCTCGACGGGCGCCGCTACACCGATCTTGCCCTGCTGACGCCCGGCGCAATCCAGGATCCGCGCGGCCTCACCTCGGCCACGAATGGCGACCTGGCGTTCGGCGGAGTGCGTGGCTTCCAGTCGTCGTTCCTGGTGGACGGCGCGGACAACAACAACGCCTTCTTCGCGCAGGCGCGCGGGCGCTACCGCGCTCCCTACCAGTTCAGCAACGAAGTGGTGCAAGAATTCCGCGTTTCCTCAAATACCTACGGGGCGGACCTGGGACGCGCGGGCGGTGCGGTCATCAATGTAGTGACGCGCTCGGGCTCGAACCAGACGCACGGCAGCCTGTTCTATTTCCTGCGGGACAGCGAGTTCGCGGCCCGGCCGCCGGGCCTGCCTGCGAAGCCCTCCGACCGGCGCCATCAGGTGGGCGGGACGCTGGGCGGGCGGCTGATCAAGAACCAGGTCTTCTATTTCGTGGGCTTCGACCAGCACGTCTTCCGGGTGCCCAACGTGGTGCTGTTCGCCGACGGCTCGACGGAAGTGGCGCCCACGGCGGACGACTTCGAGTTCAATGACCAGGCGCTGGTGTTCGCCGCCGCCGACCAGCTCTCGGCGCTGGGCGGCGAGTTCGAGTCGTCGCTCATCGGCCATGCCGCTTTCGCCAAAGTGGACGTGTCGCTTTCGCCGCAGCATTACCTTTCGGGGCGGCTGAGCGCCTCGCGCTACTACGGCGACAACAACGTCTTCTTCGATCCCTCCAGCCCGGCGCGCAACTTCGCGCTCAGCTCGAACGGCGAGGAAAGAGTCGAAACGCTGAGCGCGGCGCTCTCGCTCACCAGCGCGCTCAGCTTCCGCGCCACCAGCCACCTGCGGGTGCAGGCCTCCTGGGACAATGAACGGTCGCTGGCCAACTCCGATGAGCCGCGCACGGTGATCGACGACGTGCTCGAAGGCTTCGGGCGCTCGGTCATCCTGCCGCGGCGCACGGATGAGAACCGCGTACACATCGCCGAGACCGTGAGCCTGGACGGCCGTCGGCACTCCTTCAAGTTCGGCGGCGACTTCTCCAACGTCGAGATCACCAACATCTTCCCCTTGCTGTTCGGAGGGCAGTACACCTTTCGCAGCATCCGCGTGAATCCCTTCACCTTCGCGCCGCAGACCTTCGGCCTGCAGTTGACGCCGCTGCGCGCTTTCGCCCACGAAGTTCCGCGCTTCTATTCGCAGAACTTCGGCAGCGCGGTTTCGCATCCGGATACGCGCGAGTACGCGCTGTTCGCGCAGGACACCATCCGCGTCTCCGACCGCCTGGCACTCACCCTGGGAGTGCGCTGGGACCTGCAGACCTTCCGCAGCGACCGCCTGGTCTCGAATCCGCTGTGGCCGGATTCGGGCAAGGCGCCGACGGACACCAACAATGTGGCGCCGCGCGTGGGGTTCGCCCTTTCGTTCGGCGAAGGGCGGCCGTGGGTGATCCGCGGCGGCTACGGCATCTTCTACACGCGCATTCCGCAGATCTACAACTCGGCCATCGAGACCGACAACGGCCTGAACAATTCCCATCTGCTGCTGGACAACGCCGACTTCTTCGACCGCCAGATCTTTCCCGCGTATCCGAATCCGCTGGTGGAGTGCGGCGTGCGCGCGCTCACCTGCGCGGCGCCGGCCTCGGTAACCTCGCGCCTGACGACGGAGATCTCCTCCTTCGCGCCCGACTTCCAGACGCCGTTCGTGCAGCAGGCCAGCCTGACGGTGGAACGCGAGGTGGCGCGGCGGTTCGCGATCGGCGCCGCCTATCTGTACGTGCACGGGCAGCATCTCATCCGGGCGCGCGACGTCAACCTGCCCGAGCCGGTCGAGCTCACCTATCCCGTCTTCGAAGGAACGAACTTCACCGGCGACTTCTTCAGCGTGGATTCGTTCTCCACCTGGCAGCTTGCGCCTTCGCTCACCTGTCCGTTTCCGCCCTGCATCAACGAGCCGGTGCGGCCGCTGGCCGGGGTGGAAGCCATCAACGTTTTCGAGAGCGCGGCCTCCAGCGTCTACCACGGGCTGACGCTGTCGGCGCGGCGGCGCATGACCGACGGCTTCTACTTCCGCGTGGCCTACACCTTCGGCCAGGCCATCGACGACAACCAGGACGGGCTGGTCGCAGGCCCGGCCACGGTGCAGAACTCCTTCGCCACCCGGCTGGAGCGTGGCCGCAGCGTCACCGACCAGCGGCACCGGCTGGCCGTCTCCTGGATCTACGAATTCAAGTTCTTCGGCGCGGACCAGCCCGGGCTGCGGGCGGCGTTCAACGACTGGCGTGTCTCCGGCGTGTTCACACGCGGCAGCGGGCGCCCGGTGAACGCGCGCATCGCGGGCGACGCCAACGGCGACAACAATCTGGAGAACGACCGCCTGCCGGGTTTCCGGCGCAACGCTTTCACCGGGCCCGACTACGCCACCATGGACGTGCGCCTGGCGCGGCGCCTGTTCGCCACCCGGCGGGTGAAGCTCGACCTGATGGTCGAGGCCTTCAACCTGTTCAACCGCAACAACCGGCGGGTCGATATCGGCGACGACGGCTTCGCCGATACCGCAGCCAATTTCGTCCCGCTCACCACCACGGCCGGCGGCGCCATCTTCCCCGCCTTCTACCAGCGGCTTTCCAGCTTCCTGCGGCCGGTTCGTTCCTACTCGCCGCGGCAGGTGCAGTTCGCCCTCAAGGCGGTGTTCTGATGAGTTCCAGTTCTTATTCGGCTTCGTACTCGTATTCCGGCGCAGTGCAGTTGACGAATCTCGCTTGGGCTGCGATAACTGAAACATCCTTTCGGGATAAGCAGGGAGGTGTGTTTCGATTGGCTGAAGTGAGATTGCAGGAGGGCGAATCGCTGGAGAATGCCCTCCGCCGCTTCAAGCGCAAGGTCCAGACCGAGGACATCATCAAGGAGGTCAAGCGTCACTCCTACTACCTCAAGCCTGGAGAGAAAAGGCGTTTGAAGGAAGCTCTGGCGCGCAAGCGGAACCGCAAGAAAGCGCGCAAGGAGCAGGACTAGCGGAGTCAACCGGGCCGTCGCCCAGCCGCGGCGGCCCGTTGCTTTTGGAATTCCATTGCGCCGGAAAGAGTTCGGAGTGAGGTACGCCCTCGCCTCTGGCGGCAAGGGCGGGGCCGAACTTAGGGGCAAGACCCTGCGAACTCTTCCCGACCGCGCCGGCTACGCGAGCTGGCCGGGCGGATGAGGATGCCGGCGCAGGGAGACTCGGCAGTAGGGGAGATCTCTCACATGGAATTCCGGGACAAGCTGTTGCAGTGCGTCGAGTGCGGCGCCGAGTTCGTGTTCACGGCCGGCGAGCAGTTGTTCTTCCACGATAAGCAGTTCAAGAACGAGCCCAAGCGGTGCAAGCCCTGCAAGATGAAGCGCATCTCCTCCCTGGGCGGGAACGGCAGCGTTGTGCGTACGCCCAAGGTGGAAACGCAGGCGGTGTGCTCGCAGTGCGGCAAGCACACCACTGTGCCCTTCCGGCCTACGCAGGGACGCCCGGTCTATTGCCGGGAATGCTTCCAGGCGCGGCGGGCCACGGCGCCGAGCGCGGTGGCGTAGGCTAGCGGCGGTGAGTCAGCGTGCCCGCCGGAGCTGGCGGGGGCGCGGGGCGGGCACCGCGACGGGCCCCTTGGCGTGGGCGGGCTTGCCGTCCTCGTGGGCGATGAGCAGGGCTTCGATCTGGCGCACCAGGTCCTGGGCATTGGCCTGCACCATGACGGACTGGGCGCCGGCGCGCGAAGGGCCGGTTTCGGCCAGCTCGGTGAGGACGGCGGTGGCCGGATTGTAGGGCTGGCGCTGGGCGGCGGCAATCACGTCGCTGCCCGCGGTCTCGCTCTCCATGGCCATATCGGTGATGACCATGTGGAAAGGGCCGGGGTCGAGCTTGGCGATGGCTTCGCGCGCCGAGGAGGCGGTTTCCACTTCGAATCCGTGCATCTCCAGCAGCTTGCGCAGCGCGAGCTGCACGGCCAGGTCGTCGTCGGCAAGCAGGATGCGGCGCTTCATACGCCTCCGAAGCTGGCCGCTATAATACTCCGAAGTGTCCACGTTCCACGTACAGAATTTTGGCTGCCGGGCCGCCCAGGCGGACGGCGCCGCCCTGGAGCGCCAACTCCTGGAACACGGATTGCACCCGGCAGATGACGCGGGTGCGGCCGAGTTCGTCATCCTGAACACCTGCACGGTGACCGGCGCGGCCGACCAGGACGCGCGCAGCGCCATCCGGCGCATACATCGCGAAAACCCGGAGTGCCGCATCCTGGTGACCGGATGCTACGCGCAGCGCGCGCCCCAGGAGCTGGCCGCGCTGCCCGGCGTCGCCTGGGTGGTGGGCAACTCGCACAAGCAGGATGTGGCGGGAATCGTGGCGCAGACTCAGGAGTGGCGACGCTCCCCGAACTTCATTCCCGTTGCGACGTTGGGCCGATCGCCCGATCACGCGATTGCAAATGGCCCGATGGTCCTGGTGGGCGATATTTTTGCGCACACCGAGTTGCTGGCTGCCCCGGTGTTCGAGGCCAGAACGCACTCGGAGCGGACGCGGCCCAACCTGAAAGTGCAGGATGGCTGCGACAATCGCTGCTCCTTCTGCGTGATCCCGGCGGTGCGCGGACAAAGCCGGTCTTTGAGGCTGGCGGATGCGGTGCGCGAGGTGCGGGCGCTGGTGGAGGCCGGGTATCGCGAGGTCGTCATTTCGGGAATCAATCTGGGGCGATGGGGGCGGGACCTTGAGCCGCCGCGGAGGTTCGAAGATTTGATCGAAGCCATCCTGGCGGAGACGACGCTGGAGCGGCTGCGGCTGAGTTCGGTCGAACCCATGGACTGGACGGAGCGGCTGATCGACCTCGTGGCCGGGGAGAGCCGCATCGCCAGGCACGCGCACGTGCCGCTGCAATCGGGCTCGGACCGGGTGCTAAGGCGCATGCACCGGCGCTACCGTCCGTGGCACTACGCGGAGCGCATCCACAGGATCCGCGAGCGGATGCCGCTGGCCGCCATCGGAGCCGATGTGATGGTGGGCTTTCCCGGCGAGACCGATGCCGAGTTCGAGGAGAACCGCGCCTTCATCGCTTCCCTGCCCTTCACCTACCTGCACGTGTTCACGTACTCCGCGCGGCCGGGGACGCCGGCGGCGGCTATGCCGGGACAGGTGCGGAGTGAGGTCGCGCGGGAGCGCAATCGCGTGCTGCGTGAACTGGCCGCGGAGAAGAACCTGGCATTCCGCAGGCAGATGGTCGGCAGAACGATTCCGGCCATCACGCTCAGCGCGCAGGACGGCGATTCGACCGAGGCGTTGACCGACAATTACTTGAAGATGAGACTCGCAGGACGGCACGAGGCCAATCAGTGGATGGGCGTGCGAGTAGTGGGAGTGACGAAAGACGGGCTCGAAGGAGTCTGTAACTTGTGATCTGCGATTTGTAATTTGCAATCCCTAATTTGTAATTTGCGAATCCCAGTCCGTAATTGGAGTGCAGTATCGTGGCTTCCCTTTCTGACCCGCTGGTAAGAGAGTTGCTTGATGGGCGCTCTGTCGCCTGCCTGGGGACGGAGAACTCGGATGGCTCCGTTCACCTGGTTGCGGTCTGGTATCTGTTCGATGGCGGAGCGCTCTACGTGGCGACGGCGTCGCGCAGCCGAAAGGCGCGCAATGTCGAAGCCCGGCCGCGGGCTTCCCTGATGGTCGACTCGCGCGATCCGCAGGCGTCGCGCGGGGTCACGGTGAGTGGAGCCGCGGAGTTGCTGAAAGGCGAAGCTTCGCGGGAGTGGAACGCGCGCATTCACCGCCGCTACCTGAGTGAGGCGGCGCTGGCGGACCCTCGCGTGGGACCGGTGTTCGCCGGGTGGGACGATGTCACCATCCGCCTGAAGCCCAAGTCGGTCGTGGCCTGGGACATGCGTGAGGCCGACAGGGCGGTGATGGGCGGCGCCTTCGCGGAGAATCCAGCGTATCTGCGGAAGCTCGATTTGTAAGGGTCAGGCTGTCATCTTGCGGTTGGCGCCGCGCAGGGCCGGGCGCAAGCTGCATGTTATAATCACGAAGTTCGCCTGCAATCCAAGCAACGGAGGGAAATATCGACAAACGTTTCATCCGAGCCAATGAGCGCATCCGGGCGCGGGAAATCCGGGTGATCGACGACGAAGGGCAGCAGATCGGCATCATGCCGCCGCAGGAAGCGCTGAAGATGGCCCGCAGCAAGAACCTGGACCTGGTAGAGATTTCGCCCACCGCCAATCCTCCCGTCTGCCGCATCATGGACTTCGGGAAGTTTCTCTACGAGCAGGGGAAAAAAGAGCGCGCGGCGCGCAAGCATCAGAAGACCATCGTCATCAAGGAAGTGAAGTTCCGGGTGAACGTGGACGAGCACGACTACGAGTTCAAGAAGAACCACGTGCTGCGCTTCCTGGACGAGGGCGACAAGGTGAAGGCCACCATCTTCTTCCGCGGGCGGGAAATGACGCACCCGGAGCTGGGACGGGCGATCCTGAACCGGCTGCTGACCGATGTGGGCGACAAGGGGATCGTCGAGTTCCGGCCGCGGATGGAAGGCAATACGCTGCACATGATCCTGGCGCCCAAGAAAGCGTAAGACCAGTTTCGAGTTTCCAGTTTCGAGAAGAGGGGTTGAGAAGATCCATGCCGAAGTTGAAGACCCATAAGGGCGCGGCCAAGCGCTTCCGGAAGACGGCGGGAGGGAAGATCAAGCGCAGCCAGGCGTATCTGCGCCACATCCTGACGTCGAAGCCGACCAAGCGCAAACGGCAGTTGGACATGAGCGCCACGGTATCGAAGGCGGATGTCAAGAACGTGAAGGCGATGCTGCCGTATTAGAGGCAGCTACTAGCTGCTAGCTTCTAGCTAGAAGCTAGAGGCAAGAAGCTGGAGTTGAAAGCCAGAGGCTTTCAACTCCCACGCGAGCGAAGAGGCCGAGGGAATCCTGCCTCCAGCCGCGAAACGAAGCAGGAAAAAGGAGAGACCATGCCACGCGTCAAACGTGGGACGAAGCGGCGCGCGCGCCGGAAGAAGATCCTGGATCGCGCCAGCGGCTATTTCCTCACCAAGTCCAAGCTCTACCGTTCGGCGAAGGAGTCGGTCGAGCGGGCGCTGAAATACGCTTACGCCGGCCGGCGGCTGAAGAAGCGGCAGTTCCGGGCGCTGTGGATCGTGCGCATCGGGGCGGCGGCGCGGCTGAACGGCATGAGCTACAGCCAGTTCATCCACGGGCTGAAGAAGAGCGGCATCGAGCTGGACCGCAAGATCCTGGCGGACCTGGCGGTACAGGACCCGGCGGCGTTTAAGAGCCTGGCCGAGCAGGCCCGGGCTGCGCTGGGTTCGGCGGCCTGAGGCGGCTCCGCCAGGCGTTCTCTGCTCTTGAAGGGTCGGTCGGGCGGTGCCGCTCTTCCAAAGAAGCAACCCAAGGTCCTTCGCTCCGGTTTCCCGCGCTGGTGAAGTCGCGCGGGGCCCTCCTGCGCTCAGGATGAGGGCCACAAGGGGCAGGGATCACATGACCGAGTGAAGCTCGCTCGGGCTGCATTTGAGGGACAGGCGAGCATGTACAGCGTCCCCGAACTGAACGACCACACGCCGGCAGCGGTGGATGCGGCGGTGCGCGAATTGCTGACGGCGCTGGACGGTGAAGCGGCGGCGTTGGGGAGCGAAGCCGAGTGGAAGGCGTTCCGCGACCGCTGGATGGCGCGCAAGAACGGCGTCCTGACCCAGGTAAACGACCGGTGGCTGAAGGCCGCCCCGGCCCAAGCGAAGCGCGACGTCGGACAGCGGGTGAATGAACTCAAGGCCCGGGTGGAACAGACGGTCGAATCGGCACGGCAGCGCGTCCACGGCGGAGGCCTGAAGGCGCGCCTGGAGGCGGAGCGGCTGGATGTGACGCTGCCGGGGATCCGGCGGCGGTTGGGGGCGGAGCATCCGGTGCTCAAGGTGAACGACGAGCTGCTCGGCATCTTCCGCTCGATGGGCTACTCGATCGCCGACGGGCCCGAGGTCGAGAGCGACTACTACAACTTCGAGGCGCTGAATTTTCCGCCCGAGCATCCGGCGCGTGACACGCAGGACACGCTGTTCCTGGCGGGACAGGACAAGAAGCCGCTGCGCGAGCGGCTGCTGCTGCGCACGCACACGTCCCCGGTGCAGATCCGGACCATGGAAAAGCATGCGCCGCCGGTGCGCATCGTGTGTCCGGGGAAGGTGTACCGGCACGACACGCCCGACGCCACACACTCGCCGGTGTTCCACCAAATCGAAGGGCTGGCCGTGGACACCAACATCACCTTCAGCGACCTGAAAGGGACGCTGGATTACGCCATGAAGGCGATGTTCGGATCGAGCGTGCAGACGCGCTTTCATCCATCGTTTTTCCCCTTCACCGAACCCAGCGCGGACGTGAGCATCAGTTGCATCTTCTGCGGTGGGAAGGGCTATTACGCGGCGGGCGGACCCTGCCGGCATTGCAAGCAGAGCGGCTGGATCGAGCTGCTGGGCTGCGGCATGGTGGACCCTGCGGTGTATGGCTTCGTGCGCGAGAAGGGCTACGACCCGGCCAAAATCAGCGGCTTCGCCTGGGGGCTGGGCGTGGAACGGATCGCCATCATGAAGTACGGCGTGGAAGACATACAGCTTTTCTTCCATGGGGATGTGCGGTTCCTGGAGCAGTTTGGATAAGACAGTGGTCAGTGGTCAGGGGTCAGTGGCCAGAAAAGCAGTGGCTAGTGGCCAGTGGCCAGTGGCAGGAAAAAGCAAAAATGAAGATCTCGGTTGCCTGGCTGCGCGAGTTCGTTGACCTGAAGGTCGACACGAAGAGGCTCGCCGAAGACCTGACGCGCGCGGGAATCTCGGTGGAAAGCTTGGCGGGCGAGGGCGACGCGGCCATTCTCTCCATGGAGATCACCACCAACCGGGTGGATGCCATGAACCACTACGGGGTGGCGCGGGAGTGCGCAGCCATCTACGACACCGAGCTGAGACCGATCGTGGCGAAGCTGCCGCCGTCGGCGGGGAAGACCGATTTCAAGATCGAGATCGAAGCGCCGGAGCTGTGCGGGCGCTACACGGCGCGCGTGCTGAAGGGCACGCGCGTGGTGGCCTCGCCGGCGGCCATCGCGCGGCGGCTGGAGAGCATGGACGCGCGGCCCATCAACAACGCGGCCGACGCCACCAACTACAACCTGATCGAGATGGGGCATCCGACGCACGCCTTCGACCTGGACCGGCTGGAGGGGGAAAAGATCGTGGTGCGGCGGGCGCGGGACGGAGAGAGGCTGAAAACGCTGGACGGAGTGGACCGCACGCTCACGAACGAAGATCTGGTGATCGCCGACGCAAAACGCGCGGTGGCGCTGGCCGGAGTGATGGGCGGCTTCGACACCATGATCACGGAGAAGACGCGCAACGTGCTGATCGAGTCGGCATGGTTCGATCCCATGACCGTGCGCAAGACGGCGCGGCGGCACGGCATGCACACCGACGCGTCGCATCGCTTCGAGCGCGGCGCCGACTGGGCGGCGACGCCGGTGGCCTGCGCGCGCGTGGCGCAGCTCATCCTGGAGACGGGCGGCGGCGAAGTGGCGGGCGAGGAGATGGACGCTATCGGACGCACGATCGAGCGGCCGGAAGTGGCACTGCGCTACTCCGAGGTGACGCGCATCCTGGGTGTGGAGCTGCCGCGCGAGGAGATCGCGCGCATGCTCGCGCGGCTGGGATTCGGCGTGCGCGGCAGTGGAGACAAAGGCTGGCACGTGGTGCTGCCCACGTGGCGGCTGGACGTGGAACGCGAGATCGACCTCATCGAAGAGATCGCGCGGCTGTGGGGGTACGATCGCTTCCCCAACACGCTGCCGGCATTCAGCGGCGCGGTGGTCGAGCTGCCCGATGCCCCGAAAGAAGCCGCGGTGCGCTCCTGCCTGCGGGCGCTGGGATACCATGCGGCCATCTCCACAACCTTCATATCAGAGACGGACGCGAAGACGTTCTCGACGGAAGCGGCGCTGAAGCTGGCCAATCCAATCAGCGAGGAAGCGACGGTGCTCAGGACGTCGCTGGCGCCGGGGATGCTCGACATGCTGGCCTGGAACCTGAACCGCGGCGTGAGCGACGCGCGCCTGTTCGAGATGGGCAAGGTGTTCGCCGCCCTGGGCTCCGATTGCGACGAACGCAAGGCGCTGGTTCTCGGCGCCACCGGGCACGCGGGAGAAACGAGCGTCCACCAAGCCCCGCGGCCGTATTCGTTCTACGACCTGAAGGGCGACATCGAGACGCTGCTGGGGCAGTTCGTACATCAGTCGTTGTACTTCGACGCGCTGGCCGCTTCCTACTACCACCCGGGACGCGCGGCGCGGGCGGTGATGGACGGGGCGACCGTGGCCCGCTTCGGGCAGATCCATCCTGAGGTAGCGGAGCGGCGCAAGCTGCGGCAGGACGTGTACGTGGCCGAGGTCGCGCTGGACCGCCTGTTCAAGAGCGGACTGCGCGAGCCGGTGTACCGGCCGGTGCCTCGGTTCCCGGCGGTGGAGCGCGACTTCTCTTTCCTGTTCGCACAGGACGTGAGTTTCGAGAAGATCCGCGCGGCGGTGGAGGGGCTGAAGCTGGCCGACCTGCGCGCCTTCCGGCCGGTAGAAACGTTCCGCGGCGGCGCGATTCCAGCGGGCAAATATTCCCTGCTGCTGCGGGCCACGTTCCAATCCGGGGAGCGCACGCTGCGCGACGATGAAGTGGCGGCGTGGGCGGGGAAGATCGTGAAGGCGCTGGAGGGATTGGGCGGCACGCTACGAGCGTGATGCTGGACTTGTCATTGGCAATTGGTAGTTCATCACTTCCCACCAGGTAAACCGCAACCAGCACTAACCCTAGGTCCTTCGCTCGGGCTTCCCAAGCTGGAGAAAATACTTGGGAACCCTCCCTCGCTCAGGATGACGGCAGCAAAAGGGAGCAGGGTCCCAACCGGCAGGCACTGACTCACGTCCTCTTGCCGGCTCAATGTACAATCCGCGCGGTACGAGGTGAGCCATGCCGCTTTCACGCAGGGAATTTTTGGCCGCGGGTGCGGGGGCCGCAGCCGCCGGCGTCTTGCAGTTTCCATTTCCCCAGATGCTGGCGGGGCAGGGCGCGTCGCGCGCCGACCGGCCCATCCGCTTGAACAGCAACGAGAATGCGTATGGGCCGCTGCCTTCCGTGCTGGAGGCGATGCGCGGTGCGGCGCGCGTGGCCAGCATCTATCCGTTCCAAAGGGACGATGAGTATATGGAAAAGGTGGCGCGGTTCCACGGTGTGGAGCGGGAGCGAGTGATCGCCGGCTGTGGATCGACGGAGATCCTGCGCATGGCGGCGTGCGCGTTCGCGGGCGCCGGGCGCCGGATAATCGTGCCCACGCCGACCTTCGAGGCCATCCTGGAATACGCGCGCGCGGAGGAAGGCCAGGTGGAGACGGTGCCGCTCACAACGAATTACGCTCACGATCTGGAGGAGATGCTGGAGCGGGTGCACGCCAAGGAGAAGCCGCCGGCGGGGCTGGTGTACATCTGCAATCCCAATAATCCGACGGCCAGCCTGACGCCGCGCGGCGCCATCGAAGATTTCCTGCGGCGGCTGCCGCGCGAGACCCACGTACTCATCGACGAGGCCTATCATCATTTTGCGGTGGGCGCGGCGGGATACACTTCGTTCCTGGAGCGGCCGGTGGACGACGCGCGGGTGATCGTGGCGCGCACGTTCTCCAAGATCTACGGCATGGCGGGGCTGCGGCTGGGCTACGGCGTGGGCGCGCCGGAGGCAATCCAGAAGATGCGCCGCTACCGGCTGTGGGACAGCGCCAACGGAATCGCGCTGGAATGCGCCATGGCAGCGCTGGACGACCGCGAGGGACTGGCGGCGGCGGCGCGGAGGATCGCGCAGGACCACACGGACTTCGAGACGGAAGCGAAGCGGAGAAACGTGAGCTTCATCCCTTCCTTCACCAACTTCTTCATGGTGGAGTGCGGGCGGCCGGTGCGGGCGGTGATGGCGCACTTCGCCAAGCAGGGCATCCTGATCGGACGGCCGTTCGCGGGCCTGGAGACGATGGCGCGCATCTCGCTGGGCACACCGGAGGAGATGAAGGCGTTCTGGCGGGCGTGGGACACGCTGCCGGAAGCGGCGCGCGCCTGAGCGCCGGTTCTGCGGTATACTGCGCTCGCAATCCTCACGCATTGATTTGAAGGTGCACTCATGTCCACGGCGAAGGCGCTGCGCGAGCCGGCTCCGGAAATCTCCGCCGACGAATTTCAGGCGCTGGAAGAGAAGATCCGGCGCACCATCGAAGCCCTGAAAGCGGCCAAGGAGGCGCGCGCCGCGGCGGAACGCGAAACCGCGCGGGTGCGCCAGCAGATGCGCGAGCGCGACGAAGAGTTCGACGCGCTGCGGGCCGAGGTGGTGGCCCTGCGCCGCGAGCGCGAAGAGGTACGAACCCGGGTAGAAAAGATCCTGCGACAGATTGACGCCTTGACGTCGGGCGAATCCGCGTCATAATCAGACCAACGCGGAACTCACGGAGGAAGAGCTTGCCCAACCGGCCCGACGGCAGCGTGCAGGTGGAAATCTACGACCAGCTCTATAACCTGCGCGGCTCAGACCCGGAATACATCGAACGGCTGGCCAAGTTCGTGGACGAACGGATGCGCGTGGTGGCCTCGCAGGCGGCCACGGTGGATTCGTTGCGAGTGGCGGTGCTGGCCGCGCTGAACATCGCCGACGAGTATCACACGCTCAAGCGCAAGTACGACGAGGTCGCCTCCGAGTACAACCAGCGCGCCCACCAGCTCGCCGGGCAGATCGATGAAGCGCTGGACGAGATGAGACGGGTGGGATGAAGCCCATTTGCGATCTGCGAACTGTGAACTTCGAAGTTTGAACCTGGCCAACCCAATCCACACAACTCGCCCGGTGATTTCCTAAATCCGCGGGTATCCGCGGTTTCCTCTACTTTCTGGTGTTGTACGGGCTCTCGCCGAAGGTGGCGCGAGTTTCCAGCCAGCGGGCGGCGGCGGGGGCATCGCGGAGTTCGCCTGAGAGGATGGCGAGCGTGAGGTCGTGCAGGAGCACGGTGTTCACAGGTTTGGCGAAGACCAGCGGGGAGGACTGGAACGGGAAGCGCACCAGCAGCGGAACGCGATGGTCGAGGCGGCCGGCGTGGGCGGCTTCGTCCTCGGCGGTCCAGCCGGGCTGCCGGCGCCAGAAGTCGGCGCGCCACCAGTGGTCGGAGGTGACGATGACGGTGGTGCGCTCCCACAGGCCGGCCTGCTCCATGGCGGCGCGCAGTTCGCCGAGAGTGCGGTCGGCGAGTACCAAGTTATCGAGATAGCCGGGCGCGCCATCGAGGCGGAATTCACCGCGAGCGCGATCGTAGAAGCCGATGGGATGCGGCACCGGCAGGTGAATCACCAGGAAATCGAGCGCGGGGTCAATGGCGGCCTTCTTCCCTGCGTCGAACAGCGCCTGGTAGTCGCGGATGTCTTCTTGGCGCTCGCGGCGCAGGCGAGCCGGCAGCAGACGCCAGCGGGCGAGGCCGAACCAGGTGTCGAGCGTGGACTCGGCCTGGTCCCACATGGTTTGGGCGACGGAGGCGTCACGGCGCACCGCGCCCAACAGCAGAGGCCCGTCCTGCCAGGCGCACTGCGACAGACCGCGCAGCACGCGGCAATACGGGTGGTACCAGCCGATGAGGGCGGTGTTGCGAGCTCGCGCGAAAATACCCGGCTCGGCGGTCCAGGGGCGTGGCTGGTCTGCGACGTTGCCTTTTTCGTCGCCGAACCAGAGCAACAACTCATCAGAACCGCGGGGTTCGGTTCGCGCCACCAGCTTGCCGGTGAAAAGCGCGGGCATGGAGAGCTCGGTCATGCGACCGGGCGGGTAGGCATTGGGCGCGTAGAGCGCCTGGCTGCGCAGGCGGTCGAACTGCGGCAGGGGCAACGAGGGTGGGCGCTCGGCGAAGGCCAGGCGCTGATCCATCTCGTCGAGCACCAGCCACAGCACGCGCGGTGGGCGAGCCGGGTCAGCGGGTGAAGGCGGCTGGATGGCGGGAGCATTTGCGAAGTCCATCCGCTGGAGTTGGTAGAGCAGCCACACGCCCTGCGTACCGGTCACCAGGACGAAGGGCGAAGCGATCAGAAGAAGAACCGATGCGACGCGGGCGAGAGGTCTTTGCCAACGCCGGACGGCCAGCAGAATGAGCGCCAGCAACACGAACCACAGCGCGATTCCGGGCCAGCCGAAGCGCTCGCGGAATACGAGCGCGAGTTGTCCGAAGCGCAGATTGGCGACGACCAGCAACAGGAACAGAAACCGCGCAGCGTGGGTGACGGCGGGTTTGCCGATGCTCCGGACAAGCGTCGCTCCGCTGAAGAAAATCGCGCCCACAAGCAGCACGTCCAGCAGCACTGCCATCAGATGCGGTGCGGGTGAGGTGCGGCTGTAATAGGCCAGCTTGCCATCCAGCAGTTCGCGCCACACGCGAAAGAAACACACGTTGGCGAGAGAGAGGGCGATGAGCGCATCGCGGCGCATCATCGGGCGCCGTCTCTCCGACGCAGAAGGTAGAGGGCGCGGGTGGCGCCTTCAGGACGCAGACTACGGACGATCTCGAAGCGCTGCCGCCAGGCGGATTCGAAGCTCTCGGGCGTCAAGTCGCGGTGCAGCGCCTCGCGGCCGCGCACAATGCGGCGGAACATGGGGTCGTCGGTGGAGACATACTCGACCACGACGGCGTCGCAGGTGAGCGCGGCGATGAGGTCCACGATCTCGGCCAGCGGCACGCGCTCGGTGACCAGCATGTGGTGGACGACCGCCAGCATCATCACCAGGTCGAAAGCGCCCTGGGCGCGCTCCAGAAACGCGGGGCACTCGCGGTTGCGCCAGCCGGTGGCGGGCGTGGGACGGGCCAGGTTGACGACCAGCGGCAGGACGTCGAGCTGCTCGGCGCGCGCCCCGCGCCAGATCTCGCCAACGGCCACGGCGTCGTAATCAATGGCCACCACACCTGCACCGGCGCGTGCGGCGATGCGGGTGAAGTAGCCGGTGTTGGCGCCCACGTCGAGAACGCGGCGCGGCTTCAGCTCGCTCAGGGCGGAGGCGACGAACGCTTCCTTGGCGGCGAACTGCTCGCGACTATAGTGCGTGGCAGTGGCCAGATAGTCGGACCACATGGATTTGCGGCCGGGGCGCGGAGCCAGGCGGTCGAGCGAGCGGCGCAGACGCGCGAGCGTGGCGCGCAAAATGTAAGCGGCGCGTTCGGCATCGGGCAGAAGTTTTTTCTGATACAGCGCCGTGTCGTCCGCACGGGCGCGCGCTCCCAACCACACCGGCGCCGTCACCAGTCCGAAAACGGGCGGCAGCAGGCGCGCGAGCGGTCCGCACAGGCGGTAGACCTCCTCCGGCTCCAGCCCGTCGCGGCGGCCGAGGAAGACCTCGTCCAGCGCCAACCCGAAGCGGGTGTTGGCCAGCAGCGGCAGCAGGAAGGTGCGGGCGAACTGCGCGTAGGGCAGCCAGGTGGGATCGCCGGGCTCACGGCGCTCGACGGAGAGAACGTCCACGAACACCGGCCCAAGGCCACGGAAAAGGACGTTGAACGGCGTGCCGTCCTTGAGACCGAGGCCGTCGGCGAGCAAGGCCTGGGCCAGATCGAGAGTGAGACGGCCGGCTTCGTGCAGCATCTCCGGCGGCCATTCGTAGGGATAGGAAGGGAACTCGATGGCCTCGTGCTCGACCACGAGCGCGTCAGGATGAGCGGCGAGAAGCGCCGCCGCATCCGAGTCGCGGTTGAGAAGCGCGAGCGCGGCGTTGCGGTCCACCACTTCGGTGTGCACCAGGCGACCTTCTCCAGCCAAGCGGCGGGCCACGGCGGAGGCGAGGAAGGCTTCGAGGTCGGCGCGGGCGTCGGGCTGCACCAGGCGCAGAATACGGCCGTCGATCCGGAACAGCCGCCCCGCGGGATCGCGAAACGAAGCCCTGGTGGCAACCGGATCCATGCGCGGTTACTGCTTGGGTTCCTCGGATTTCTTTCGGAAGGGCACCAGGCGGAACAGGAGCTTGCGGAAGTAGAAGCCGGCGCCGACCAACGCCGCCATCAGTCCCTGCCAGAGCAGCATGCCGGAGCCGGGGTCGGTGTAGGCGAAAGCGGGCGCTTCACTTAGCAGGACGAAGGCGGCGACGGACACAAGCGTCGTCCAGCGGGCGGGGTGCATGACAACTCCTCCTCGGCGTGGCCATTGTATCGCGGAGGCGGCTGTGCACGTGCTCATGATTGCAAACCAAGTGCCAACTTTCTGCGGCATCCCTCTTGCCTTACGCCAGCCTTGCTCTTAGGATGAGCCCCGAAAGCCGGCCTGCAAAGTTGGTGTAGGCGAAGCCGTTTTTTTGAACCAACACCTAATGAACGGGAGCCCGGCTCGGATGATGGCCCGGTGAGCAATGTTCCGCCATGCGGAAATGCCTAAAGGGCCCCGGAGGGCACCCACCGTCGTAAGACGGGTTCATTAAACGGTCAGTCTCACGGCCGAGTGGGTCGGTTTTTACTTTTCGAGCTGCTAGCTTCTAGCTACTAGCTTTTGGCTCTTGGCCAACCCTCCTTGTTCCCCTGTTAAACTGGCTCAGCGTGGTTGGCACATCGCTGGTCAGCTAAATGCTAACTGCCGACCGCTAATCGCTGCCTCATGCTTCCCCGCCTGCTCGATTTCGGCAACTACGGGCTGCCCACGTATGGCGTGCTGGCGGCGGCCGGCCTTCTGGTGGGGTTGATGATCAACGTGCGGCTGGCGCGGCGCGACGGCATCGACCCCGACCTGGCCTGGAACATGGGCATCGTGGCGATCCTCTCCGCCATCATCGGCGCCAAGCTCCTGTTCCTGGCCGGTGACTGGCGCTATTACCTGGAGCATCCCCGGCAGATCCTGACGCTTTCCACGCTGCAGACCGGAGGCGTGTGGCAGGGCGGACTGGTGGCGGGCCTGCTTGCGGCCGCCTGGTACATGCGCAAGCACCGCATGCCTGCGCTCCGCACCGCGGACGCGTTCGCTCCCGGCGTGGCGCTCGGGCACGCTTTCGGACGCCTGGGCTGCTTCGCTGCCGGCTGCTGCTACGGCAAGCCCACCGACCTGCCCTGGGGCGTAACCTTCACACATCCGCTGGCCAACGCGCTGGTGGGAACACCGCTGGACGTGCCGCTGCATCCTACACAGATCTACGAGCTCCTGCTGGAACTGGCGGTCTTCACCGTGCTGATGTGGCGCCTGAAACGGCGACGCATCGCGGGCGAAGTGATGGGCGCGTATCTGTTCCTCTACGGCTTCGGGCGGTACTTCCTGGAGTTTTTCCGCGACGATCCCGGACGCGGCGAATTCTTTGGCGGCGCGATGAGCGGCACGCAGATCCTTTCCATCCTGCTGGTGATTGCGGGCGGGTTGATGTGGATGCGGCGGGCGCCGGAGGCCGCAACC